>CAMDOF010000106.1 GCA_945903465.1 Opitutus sp. GAS368 | reverse complement strand
GAGGCGCCGAAGGCGAATCAACAATCTCACATAGTTTTGGCTTTTGATTCGCTTTAATAGTTCGCATCCATGGCGGTTGAAGCGAATGAAGCGAATCGATCACGAGATTCAGCGTTGTCTCAGCTGCCATGGCGACCGGACTTTGACTCGGATCAACGCTCTCCGAGGAGAACCTCCTCTGAAAACTCCCGATTCGCTTCAAAAGTTCGTGGTTTGATCCATGTCGGGCAGCCAAAAATCCTTAGGGGTGGCGTGTACTCCCCTAAGGAGTAGCGGGGCGGACTTTCACCGGTGCCTCAATTAGAGTTACCCTGTCGCGCGCGGGTTCAGCGAAGTTTGGCTCGGTGATTCCCACCCAGACGGAGGCAGGTTTTGTTTCTCTGGCTGAATTACCGGATTCTTCAGACACCGTCTGAAAAAAACGTCCTCTTGAACCCGCGACTCTGGGGAAATTAGGCGATGACCAGCGCTCGTCTGCCGAATTCAAAGTGACCATCCGGCAGGACTGAGCCCGGAGGAGAGGAGTTCTATCCGGCCAGCCGTTGTTGCCGCGGAAAAGAGTCCATTATCCACGGTTTTTCCGCTGGTGCGTCGGTTGCGATTCCGGCACCAAACGTGCCGGCTCCTCGAGAATGTCGAGAATCGCGCGGGCGCAGAAAACGCGGTCCCGCTTGCCGTCGCCGACTTTGGCCAAAACGCCGCCAGCCTCCAACGTGACGATGGCGCGCATCACGGTATTGTAGGCCACGCCCAGCCGACGCTCGGTTTCGCGCGGAGTCAGGAAGGGATTGGCGCCGATGAGGTCGATGAGTTGCAGCGGGACTTTCGAGCCGCCTCCGGCGAAGTCGTTGCGCCAGGTGGCAAGTTGCTGGTTGATTCTTTCCGCGCGGCTCAGGGCGTCTTCGGATTGCCGGGCGACTCCGTTAAGGAAATATTCGATCCACCCGGCCCAATCTCCTCGCTCCGTGATTCCTCGCAGACCGTCGTAATAGTCATGCCTCGTCGCCTCGAAAAACGCCGACAAATAGAGGAGCGGCTCGGGCAGGACGCCACGCGCACATAGGCAGAGAGTGATGAGCAATCGCCCGACGCGACCGTTGCCATCGATGAAGGGGTGGATGGCCTCGAACTGGTAGTGCATCAAGGCGGCATGCACGAGTGGCGGAGTGGTTTCGTCGTGCAAGAAATCTTCCCAGCGGCCGAGGTGCTCCAAAAGATCGTCCGGCGGGGGCGGCACATAGGACGCATCCATGAGAGTGCAACCCGGTCGGCCGATCCAATTCTGGGTCCGGCGAAATTCTCCGGGCGTGGCGTGGTCCCCCCGGACTCCGGTCATCAACTTCTCGTGCAGCTCGCGGACGAGGCGGAGCGAAAGCGGGAGTTGCTTCAGCCGTTTCATGCCGTGCTCCAGCGCGGCGACATAGTTGCCGACTTCGCGCAAGTCTTCCGGGCTGCGCTCGGGAGTCGCACCGGCCTCCGCGGCGAGCAATTCGCCCAACGTGGCTTGCGTGCCCTCGATGCGGCTGGAATAGACCGCTTCGCGACGGACAAACGGCCGAATCAGCACATGGGGATTGGGGAGCCGCCTTCCTTCGCCGGCGAGGCGCCCCAGCAGACGATCCGCCTGTGAAAGGACGCGGACCAACTGCGGCGTCCACGCAATCACCGGGGGCAATGGGAAAGGCTGGAAGGCGCGGTAGCCGGCCAAGGTTTTGATCCAGCGTCCTGCCGGCGAGGGCGCGGGGTTTGTTTTCATGCATGGAAACAAGCAGGCAGCTTATTTCCATCAATACTAAACGATGGAAACAAGGAACAGACTTGTTTCCGCCGCACCATGGTGGGATGGGTGGCGAATTTCGTTATTTCCTGCGGCATTCCAGCCCTGAACCAGCTGTCTTCGCCTCTCAAAAATTCGGCTGCGGCTCCGTGGTTCCGGCCACCACCGTTTGATTCGCTTCAAAAGTTCGTAGTTTCATCCACGGCGGTTGAAGCGAATGAAGCGAATTGATGACCCGAAACCCAGTTGCCGGCCCGTCACGACAGCGCCATACGTTGACTCACCTTCAAGTTCCCCTGCGGCTCTCCCTCTGAAAACGCCCGATTCGCTTCAAAAGTTCTCGGTTTGATCCATGTCGGGCAGCCAATTTTTTTGTAGTGGCGGTGTAGTGGTCGAGTAGTGGCTGTGTGCTGATAGCCCCGCGGGATTCCCTGTTTCAAAAATCTCCCCGCTCGACGTCTGCTGTCAAGGTGGAGGCGACGCAGGAGCGCGACCTTGACGGCCGAAGTCATGATTGGGCGGCGGGCAGGTGAGTCGCCCCGCCTTTCGCCACCGATGACGGCTGCGAGGACTGCACCGTTGATCGACGATTTCAACCGCGACCGTTGATGCTCTTCTCCAACGCCCGCAGTCGCGCCACGATTTCCTCCCACGACAACGGCTCACCGAAAAACATTTCCCGCATGTCGCGGTAATCTTGCGCGAGCACCTGCAAGCGCGCTTCGCCCGGCACGAGCCGGAAACTCCCCGGCACCGCAGTTTCGTAGCTTGCCCACGTCGACGCGAAAAACACCTGCTTGTGCGCGACCACCCGTTCCCTCAAGTCGTCCCGGTTCAGCGCGGCCTTCGCGACCGCATGATGCGCCAACGCCGCCAGATCGGCGTAATGCCGGGAGAACCTCGACGGCGTCGCCTTGCCCTCCTCCCGATGCGCCTCGGCGTGAAGAATCGTGGCCTTCTCCCAATACGTCCGCTCGATCGCCAGCGCCGTCACCGCGACGTTCGCGTCCGCGACCACACCCGCCAGCACCTGCGCCACATACGGCACGATGATCTGTGGCTCCGCCGGCCACGCATCGGACCGCGCGCCGCATTCGATTCTCACCTCGCGCCGCACATACGCGCCCGCAATGGCCGGCGCCACCGCGCTCGGGTAGTTGAAGAGCACCGTCTGCGAATCGTCCCCGTCGATCTCCATTTGCCACCCGGCGTCGCCCAAATGTGCGCGCACGTCCTGGCGCAACGCCGGCAGCAAAACCGTCCGGATTTTCTCCGAGCACGACACGCTCAAATCGTCCAGCCGCTTCCGCTGTTGCTTCCGGCTCCCGGCATTTTCCGGATCATGGTCACCCGTGAACCCGAGCCACTCCCGGCTCAACGACACGTCGATGTCCTCCGAGAAACGCTCAATGGCCTTCCAGACCTTCGACAGCGACGTGCCACCTTTGAAAATCAGGTGCTCGCCGATGCCGCGTAGTGCAAACAACCGCCGTAACGTCCAGCACGCCCAGAAATCCTTTTCGAGAATCACCTCACTCATGCCGGACTGTTGCGCCGCGGCCTGAAAGACCTCCGCGCGCTGGACTGCCGTAAGCGCGATGATTTTGTCCATCGGTTCAGGTCTCCGTAATCTGCCGGACGACCGGCTGCATCCACGCGGCCAAATCCGGCGCCAGCGTCCGCAAATCCGCTTTGATGTCCGCATCGAGCTGCTTTCGCAGCCGATCAATCATCGCGGGCGACAGCCCGTCTTTCCGCAAATACCGGATCGCCTGAATGACCAAGCCAGCTGGCTTTCCCGCGCCCAATAAATTCCGCGGCGCAGCCCGCCGAAACACCAGCGTCAGTTTTCCGAGCGGCACCCGCCGCGGCGGGCCATCCGTCAAAATGACAATCTTCGCCGGCACCTGATCCGACAGCCCCAGCAAGTTGGCCGCATAAGCACCCGACGCCTGCCATTGCGCCCCGCTCCCGTCCATTAACGCCCGGATCACCGCGATCGGGTCCGGGACCGTCTGCCCCAGCAGCGGATGTGCTCTCGGCAGATCATAGATTCCCTGTCGGACCCGTCGCAGTTGCCCCTGTTTGACCAGTCGGGCCAGTCCTTGACCAACCGCCGGCCGATTGCCCAAATGCCAAAAATCCTTTGCTGAAAATGCCAAAGCACCCTTCCGGGCCTTAATCGATCGGATAATCTTCCCGTCAATGCTTTGTGTGATTACTTGCATCAGTTTCTGTCAAAAAAACTGCCTAGTTTTCTTATTCTGACAATCGAAAACGGAGCGATCGCGCCTTCAGGCCTACACCATCGCCGCTGCGCGGAAGGTGAAATATATCACGCACCCGATTGTAGCAAATGTAACAAATGCGCCTCGGTGTTTGTGGATGCAGACCGTCCGGGAATTTGCTCACAATCGTCTCAAAAGAGAATTCTCGCAGGTGATTCTCCTCGAGAATCGGTCTGTTACATAACGTTCTTTCGCGTTCGGGACCGGGTCCGGGCAGCCAGTGATCCTTAGGGGTGGCGTGTTCTTCTCTAAGCAGGAGTGGTGCTCTTCTCTAAGCAGGAGTGGTGCGGATTTTTGCTGGGGTCTCACGTGGAATGCCCCGGCCGCGCGCGAGCCGCTGAAGTTTGGCGCGGTGAATCTCAGCCAGAGGGAGGCGAGCCTCCCTTCTCTGGCCGAATCACCGGATTCTTCAGGCACCGTCTAAAAAGTCGTCCTCTCGAGCTCGCGACTCCGGGGAAATCAGGCGGTGATTCGACGACTCGGCAGACGGTGTCTGCCGTATTCGAAGTGACGATCCGGCAGGACCGAGCCTGAAGGCGGGGAGTTCTATCCGGACAACAGCAGCCAAATCACCAGACACCGCATGGTGATTTGGCGGCGCTTGGGGATAAGGTGGCCGCACCAACATCGAACTAGGAAGCATTGACGGACGGGGCGCTTCCTAGTTCCGTTCCTAGCGTGGACCTGATCGGACTACTCCAGCGCCCCGAGGGCAAGACGCTTGAATTCAAGCGGGACTTGTCGTCGCCGGAGAAGGTGCTGCACACGCTGATTGCCTTTGCCAACACGGCGGGTGGCCTGATCGTCATCGGAGTCGAAAAAGGCTCCAAGCGCGTGCGCGGGCTGCCCGATCCACTCAAGGAGGAGGAGCGCCTCGCCAGTCTCATCAGCGACCGGATCGCGCCACGGCTGATTCCGACGGTCGATGTGATCGCGTGGCGGTCGGCTCAGTTGATCGTAGTGAAGGTATTTCCCAGTTCTAACCGGCCGCACTACTTGAAGAATCTCGGCCCCGAGGAAGGCGTGTTTGTCCGCATCGGTTCGACCAATCGCAAGGCGGACGCGGCGCTGACGCAGGAGTTGCGCCGGATGGCGTCGAACGAAACATTCGACGAATCACCTTTGGCGGAGTTCGACTCGGAAGCACTGGACTTCCGAGCTGCTTCCGAGTCGTTCTCCGCGCGTGGGCAGTTGAAAAAGGCCGATTTACAGACCTTGCGATTGCTCACCTCCCATGGCCGGCGCCTAGTGCCGACGGTGGGTGGCTTGCTGCTCTTCGGCCGGCAACCGGAACGGCGTTTCCCGGATGCATGGATCCAATGCGGTCGATTCAAGGGCACCAACAAGGCGGAAATCACCGATTCGGCGGAGTGCCGGGGCATGCTGCAAAAGTCACTGGAGGCAGCCTATGAATTCATCAAGCGGCACGCGATGCAGGGAGTGGCGATCGATGAATTAAAACGCGTCGAACAGGCCAGCATTCCGCTGCGCGCGGTGCGGGAGCTATTGGTCAACGCGGTGGTGCACGCCGACTACACCCAGCAGGGCGCGCCGATTCGAGTTTCGTTGTTTGACGACCGGATCGAAATCGAGAATCCCGGTGTGCTGCTGGCCGGACTTACCATTGACGATATCCGGCAGGGCATCTCTCGGCTGAGGAACCGGGTGATCGGCCGGATTTTCAAGGAACTCGGCTACATCGAGCAATGGGGCAGCGGTATCCAGCGGGCCACGGCGGAATGCGAGGCGGCCGGGTTGGCCGCGCTTGAATTTGAGGAGCGCGGCTTCCGTTTTCGTGTCTCAGTGCGGTTGGAGAAACACCGGGCGGCGCAGATGGATGAGGTGGACGCACACATTCGGAAGCTATTCGCGCCGGAGACGCCGGCAGCTAAAAACGGGCTGTCCACGGCCCAGATTGCTGCGGTCGTCAAGTTGACCACCCGTTCCGTCAGAACTCGGATGGGCAAGCTGATGGCGCAAGGCCTGGTCACGGTTGTAGGAAAAAACGAACGTGATCCGCAGAGAAAATACTACTGGCGGCGCTGAGGCGCGCTCATTGGCGGTCTTTCGGGTTCTTTGATTCGCTTCAATAGTTCGTGGTTTCATCCATGGCGGTTGAAGCGAATGAAGCGAATTGATGGCGAGATACCCGATTGCTGGCCCGGCATGACGGCGCCAAACTTTGACCCACCTTCGAGTTCCCCCGTGGGTCTGCCTCTGAAGACGCGGGATTCGCTTCAAAAGTTCTCGGTTTGATCCACGCCGGGCAGCCAGTGTGAACGTCGTTGACAAATTTTCGAAGTCGCCCTGCCCACGTCGGACCCAACGACTTGCGATCCTGCAGGCTCGTTGATTACGGCAGGTTGATAGCCTTTACGGTTACGCCGGTTGCAGGCGACGACGGCGCGGAACGAACCGAATTTCCACACGACGTTCCACGGCGGCGGCGATGCGATTGAGCATGGCAAGCGAATGGCCTTCGTAATCGGCATCTTCGAGCCGCGAAATTACGGACTGGGTGGTGCCGATGCGTTTGGCCAACTCCGCTTGCGAGAGGCCGGCGCGCTGTCGCAACTCGTAGATACTTTGGGCCACTTCGCGGTTGGCGACTTCCTCTTCAAAGGCCTGTTGGCGTTTTGGGTCATGGCCGGCGATATCCGCCAGAATTTTGGTGGCGTCGGTGGTGGTCTTCTTAGGCATCGTTGATTTCTCCTTTGAACGTGTGAGCGGATGGATTGGCAGTGAACGCCGCTTTGCGGGCTACTGCTTGGTTGATGGAAGCGGCGGGCACCACCGCTTCCTTGGTGAGGCCATGGGCGACGACCGAAACAGTCCGGCCGTGAAAGAAGTAAAGTAGCCGGTAGTTGACCGACCCGACCGAATTCGCAGCTCATAGATATCGTCCCGCAGATAGTCCGCCTCCGGTCGTCGAAGGTCGTGACCAAGGAGCGCCAAGCGAGCGATGGCCGCGCGGCATTTGTCGTAGGCTTTGGGATTGCTCGCATTGATTGCTTTCAGCCAATCAAGGACAGGAGAATCTCCTGGCTGTGCTTGGTAGAAAATAATGTTGATGGCCGGCATTGGATGACAGACCCGATCATCGCATTATTGCGATGGCACGTCAAGGTGTTGCAGAGCCCTGCGGCTTGATTTCTCGTCACACCTAAAGCGAAGCAACCTGTCATCGCCGCACGCCACCGGCGCCTGCGAATAGTGTCTGGAGGCCGCGTGAATCAAATGAATCAAATTGAAAGCCCCTGATCCTGCTGCGGCCGGTGGCGTGTTAACAGCCGGCCCCGATCCTGAGGCGAATCGAGGCGCCATTTCACCTCTGTAGTCGGCGCTTTGCTTCACTTTTTGGTTCGTGGCAGCAATCGGACCGGGCAGCCAGTGTGAAAGAACCGAGGACTTTTTTCGGCCCGTGACAAAAGCCGAGGTAAGGAGCTGAAGATCGGCAAGAAAAGCATCCGGCCTTTTTGTCACGGACTGCAGAAGTTCGTGGTTTGCTTCGTAGCGGGGTCAAATTTTCAACGGTAAACGACGATTTCTGCAAACCGTGACAAAAGAGTTTGCCAAGCGACCGACCGGCAGAGTTTGCGCACTTTGTGCCGGTGTTCCGGATGGTGTATTCAAAGATACACCACGACTTGCCGCCGCCCCGCCTTGGGCGCGTCGGCGGGCTCTCGACGAGCCAATTCGATCGGGCATTCCGGTGCACCTTCGTGCCTCCCGCCGTGACCATGTTTGCTAAAACTTCACTTCGAAGCCGCGTGTCGCTCGCTCGCGGAGACAGCTGCCACCTTGGCGCGATCGCGAGCGCGCGGGTTTCTACGATCAGGCGCATCTATCGCGCAGGGCTCAGCGTATCGCGGGCGGTCGCTAACAGTGATCGCGTATATCTTGCCCCGGAAAGCTTCGCCGGACTCTGCTGTTGGGTTAATCACAAAGTCCATCCCGCGATCAAGTCCGCGTGCTCCAAAAAACTGGGGACGACGTTGCGGAAAAAAAGAGAAAAAGGATCAGCTCTCTAGCGATCGAGTGCGTTCTGCAGGCGGTAAAGTTCCATCTCGCGCAGCACTTGGGTGGTGATCATCTGCGTTGCTTTTATACCCGGCGGATCCCCGACAAGTTGTGCGACGAGCGTGCTGTCGCCGCGTCGGCTCGTTTTGATCTGGGTGTCATGGACGCGCCTCAAATCGGACGCAAAGGCGGCCCTGAAGGAGCCGGCCGTTTGATCGGTGAAGCCCGCCACCGTGGCGCTGGGCTCGAACAGACGAAATGCGTTGGTTTGGAGCCAGCGGCCGAAGTCGGGGCTCGAATCGTTGATGCTGAAGTTGAGGCCCGGCACGGGACCGTCCATGCGCAGCGCGAAGGGACGGAGATTCTCCGGCAGGTCCACGCCGAGGGTCGACGGCAGGCGCTGGCTCGTGGCGGCGAATTGCCCGCCCACGCGATAGCTCGTGAGATAGCGGAGAAAATCGACGGCGACCTCCGGATGCAGGCAGGCCTGCGTCACGCCGTAAATGGCGTCGAGGGAACTTTGCGTTTCCGGCGCGACACCCAGGAGATCGCGGCCAAACGTCGGATCGTCAGGCGTCGGCAATGGCAGTGGCGCAACCGCGACGGGAAAAGCGCACTCGCGCTGGATCAGCGAGTAGTCCCAGGAGCCGCTCAGGATCACCAGCGACGATTGCTGGGCGAAGGCGAGCAGCGCGTCGTCCCGCTTCAGTTGGAAGAATCCCGGCGCCATCTCGCGGCCCAGACTCTGAAAAAGCGTGAGCACGCGTTGCATGCCGGGGGAACGCAGGTCCCAGCCTCCGCTCAACACGGCGGTGCCCATCAGCAGCAGCGTGCCGGTGCGGAGGTGGTCGGGATCGTTGGCGTAGAGTTCGGCCTGGGTCTGCGATTGGATCAGGCGCTGGAAGACGTGCGTGGCGTAGTCGCCGGAACCCGCGATCGGCACAAAGTTGCCGCCGCGCGCCCTGGCCCACGCTTCGGTCTTTGCCATTAAAGCCGTAAAGTCGGCGTAGTTTTGCGGCGGTTCGATGCGGCCGGTGATTTTTTCCAGCAGTTCGCGATTGTAGAACGCGCGCATGTTCATCTGCAGCGTGGGCACGCCGTAGATTTCCTGGAGGTTGGGAAAGTACACGTTGTCGCCGGTGAGGCCGTCGGCGAACGTGTCGCGCCAGCGCTCGCGCGCGAGCGGGGTGCCGGCATTGTAGGGATTCGGCTGGATCACCTCCGCGGTGAGCGGACGGAAATAACGCGAAACGATTTCGTCGTTTGTGCCCCGCCCGAGCTGGATGATGTCGGGTGCGGTGCCGCCGACGAGTTGGGTGCGCTGCCAGGTGGGCCAGACGCGCACGGGGACGGGCATTTGCTCGACGATGATGTCGGGATGAATTTTTTCGTAACTTGCAATCGCCTGCTCGTACGCTTCGCGCAGGCCGCCGTGAAGATTCCAATGGGCGAAGCGCAGGACAATTTTCCCGCTCGTGCGGGCGGTGGTTCCCGTGCTCCGAAACATCACGCGCCCGGCGGCAAAGACAAACGCGGCCGCCAGCAGGCCGAACCCGATCTTCTGCAGCAGGCGGTCTTTCATGGCACGGCGGTGACGGACAGCGCGACGACCGCCTGGCGGGCGGTCCAACTGCGCACGTCGCGCGGATTCTCCTGCAGAAAAGCGGTGTAGCACTCCACTGCGACATGAGTGCGGCCGAGCTCGCGCGCCAGCTCGGCCGTGCTGAAGGCGGTGTCGGCGCGCACGCGATCCGGCGCGATGCCGAGCTTCCGGGCGGCGACGAAATGCTCCAACGCCTTTTCTTTCGCGCCGCCGAAGAAAAGCGTGCTGCGGCCCAGCAGCAGGTGCAGGTCACTCTGGGCCGATGGTAGCGTGAGACGGGCGGCCAGCGCCTCGGCGGCGGCGAGACGTTCGACCGGCGGAGTCGCGGGCACGAGCGGCCGGTACAGCGTGAGCAGCGCGAGTTGCACAACCGCCAGTTGGGCAAGCGGGTGGGGAGATCCGCCGTCGGCGAGCTGGGTGTAACGGCGGCGTGCGGCAGCGACATCCGGCGTGGCCCGGTGAATCTGGTCGATCCGTCCCAGCAGGTAGAGCGCGGTGATGCCGGCGTCGTCGCCAAGGTTTTCCGCCACGATTTTCTCCAAAAGGCCGACACATTGGGCGAGCGTCGCGTCAGTGCGCGGTTGGACGTTCAAAAGGGCGGTGGCCAGACCGAGCCGATTGAGCCGGGCCAGTGAGGGAGTGGCGGGCCTGGTGTGGCCAAAGGCGTCGCGGGCTTCGTTGAAACGATAATGCGCCGTGAGGTCCCAACCGGATTCCTCGGCCGCATGAGTGAAGGCCGAAGCGATTAAAGTGATCAGGCCCGGCACCAGCAGCCGGACGAGCGCCGGGTAGCGCCGGGTGTCCCTCCCGAAGCCACTTAATTCTCGGCGACCGTAGACCGCCGCTAAATTATTTCCCGTGCCCGTCATAGATTGCCATGGCCCGCGCCGCGTCGGCGCCATCGTGGATCATGGCCATGAAAGCCCGCACGACGCGGGCCGGGTTGGGGTGCTGGTAGACATTGCGGCCGTAGACCAGGCCGTGCGCGCCTTGAGCGAGGAAGGCATGCGCTTCCTGAAAAGCGACGTCGATTGGCTTGCGGCCGCCGCCGCGCACCAGCACCGGGCACCGGGCGGCGGCGATCACTTCATGGTAGTCGGCGGCGTGCTCCGTGGGGTCGGCCTTGATCACGTCGGCGCCGAGCTCGCGCGCCTGGCGCACGAGGGGAACGATGAGCTTTTTATTGCCGTCGACCTGGTAGCCGCCGCTGGCCTCGTTCGGCTTCAGCACGAGGGGCTCGATCATCAGTGGCATGCCGTAGTGGTCGCAGACCGCGCGCAGCCGGCTCGCATTCAGGACAGTTTGGCGATGCAGATCGGGCTCGCCGGGCATCAACAACAGATTGCAGACGACGCAGGCGGCATCGAGCTTGAGTGCGCCGATGATCGGCTCGTCGTGATGCACGAGCTGGTTGAACATCACGCGGTGCGTCGTGGAGTTGTACAGGTTGCCCACGTCGGTGCGGAGCACGAGCGCCGGCTTGCGGGAACCGGGGATCGACTGCAAGAGGTCGGCCTGGCCGATGTTCATCTGAATGGCGTCCGGTCCGGCGTCCGCCAGAGCGCGTACGACGGCCGGCATATCTTCCAATCCGGAGAGGAAGCTGTGCTCGTTGAACACGCCGTGATCGATGGCGACATCAAGGCAGCGCCCATCGGGGCCAAGGAAACGGTTGAGGCGGGCTTTGTGACTGGTGAAGAGGCTCATGAGAGGATGAATGAAAAATCAGCTGTTCGCCGGCACACGGAGCGGCGTCCGCGCTCCACCGGTCAACGTTTCGTCGAGAGCTGGGGCGAGGATGACGCCGTGACGCTCGGCGAGGAGGCGGCGCGTGCGCTCCTTTTCTTCGGCCAGACGGGCGGAGTTCCAGCCGAGTGTTTCACCGGCGAGACTCGCGATCTCATCGAAGGTCTCCTCGCTCAGCCGGCGATAGAGCGCGAGGGAGGTGCGACGCAGGAGCAGATCGTCGAGATGCACCACGGCTTCGCTCAAGAGAGGTGTGCGTAGCGCGGTGATTTCCTCGGAGGCGGATTCCGGCGAGCGACCACCGATCGGAAGCTCACGGGTGGAGGAGCGGCGATCGCGGCCGAGATCGGTGAGCACGCGGTCGACCACCTGTTCGGCGAAGGCGCGAAACGTGGTCCATTTGCCGCCGACGAGGGAATACATCGGCCACGGGTGGCGTTCATCGGGCGGCGTGGTGCGGCAGACGTGATCGCGGCTGATCCGACCGGTGAAGCCCGCTGCACTGCGCGGGAGTGGCCGCACGCCGCAGAAATGGGACACGATGTGTTCGCGACCGATGACGATCGACGGAAACACGGTGCGGACCGAATCGAGCAGGTAGTTGATCTCAGCGTCGTCGCACACGGCGTGCGCAGGATCGTCGATCCGCAGGTCGGTCGAGCCGACGAGCACCCGGCCGTGCACGGGAAAGAAGATGCAAATCCGCCCGTCCTCGTTCTCGTAGAAAATCTGCTGCCCGCGCGTGGCCGCGAAAAGCTCGGCGTGATCGACGATCAGGTGGGAGCCTTTGGTGCCACCGACGAATTGCGAGGGAGCCCCCAGCGCCTCGTTGGTCAGGTCGATCCAGGCACCGGTGGCATTAACAACGACGCGCGGCTTGATGGAAAACTGCGCCCCCGTGACTTCGTCCTTCAGGATCACGACGCCCGCCTCACCGAGACCAATCGCGCAAACGTAATTAATCGCCAGCGCGCCGGAGTGGGCGGCGCAGGCGTCATCGATCACCTCCAGGCAGAGGCGTTCGGGCAGGGGAATCCAGGCGTCGTAGTAAGTGGCGGTGCCAACGATGTCCGGGTGCAGTTGCGGGCGTTCGCGGAGAGCTTCGGCGCGCGACGTGAAAGAATGGCGCGGCAGCACCCCGTCGCGGCCGGAGAACCATTCGTAGAGGGACAGCCCGATGCGGATGAGCCACGCGCCGCGTTTGGCCGGTCGCGAGGTGCTGCCAAAGAATTTGCCGATGGCGTTGCTGAAACCGGACCCGCGGGAGAAAATCGGAATCGTCGTGGGCATCGGCTTCACCGCGTGGGGTGCATGGCGCAGGAGGCGGTTGCGCTCTTGGAGTGACTCGCGCACAAGGCGGAATTCGCCGTTTTCCAAATAACGCAGTCCGCCGTGGATCATGCGCGAGGACGCCGAGGTCGCGCCGGCGGTAAAATCAGCCTGGTCCACCAGCAGCGTGTCGACGCCGTTGGCGGCCAGGTCGCGCAGCACACCGGCGCCGTTGATGCCGCCGCCGATCACGAGCACGTCGACCGTTTCCAGCGCTCGTAAGCGGCTGAGGCGGTCGGTGCGCGGTGGGAAGTTCATGAGCGCTGCGTCAAAACGTGTTGCCGCCGTTCACCGACAGACATTGACCCGTGACAAAGCCGGCGCCCTCGCTGGCGAGATAGACCACGGCAGCGCCGACGTCGTCGGGCACTCCTTGGCGGCGCAGCGGGACCGCTTGGGCGTAGTTGGACAACGCGGCCGCGGGCGAGCCGGCATGCCGTTCCACCGGAATCCAGCCGGGGGCGACGAGGTTGACGGTGATCTGGGCCGGACCGAACTCGCGCGCCCAGGCGCGCGTGAGTCCGACCATGGCGCCTTTCGCGGCGACGTAGGCGCTGAAGTCCGCGTTGCCGACGTCGACCGCCTCACTGCCGATAAGAATAATGCGGCCCCAGCGGGCGCGGCGCATCGCGGCGATCGTGGCCTGGGTCAGCAGAACGGGAGCCTTCACGAAGAAGTCGAGCTGGTCTTGGAAGTCGGTCCACGTGTAATTCTCCAGCGGCTTCATGGGCTGCGGGCCGGTGGCGTTGTGCACGATGATGGCGATGGACCCGAAGGCCTTTTGTGCGGCGGTGACGAGTTCGTGCACCTGCGCGGGATCGCGCACGTCGGCTTGCACGGCAATGGCCTGGCCGCCCTTCGCGCGGATTCCCTCGACGACGGCGTTGGCTTCGCGGGACGAGGAAAAATAGTTGACGACGACGCGATGTCCGGCGGCGGCAAGCTGTTCGGCGATGCTGCGACCGAGCCCTTTGGAGGCGCCGGTGACCAAGGCGGTGTGACGAGAAGGGGTAACGCTCATGGCAAAATAATGTGCGTCGAGGGGTGCAGAATCACCTCCCGATTCTGAAAGATGCCTTTTAAGGTTTTGCTGCGCCAATCAAAAGCGACGAGGCGGTCGTGCTTGGAGTCGGAGTAAGTCACGGTGCCGTCGACCTGGAAAGTAATGCCGGCGATCCAACCGCGCTCAAGGCCGTGATCGTCGGTCATGTCGTAGCGCGCTGTGACCAACCCCGCGCGATCCAGCTCCACGATGCGCCCGCTCGGTCCGAGGCTGACGAGGGTTCGTTCGCCGTTCAGACGCAGCGCCATGTACGGCGTGCCCTCGACAGGCGCGTGCCAGATGAGCCCGCGCGACCAGTCGAATTCGGCGACCTTGCGGTCGTGAAGGCAGGCGACGAGCAGGCGGCCGTCGGCCATTTGCCGTACGTTGCGGAAAAGATTGTAGGGTGGGGCGAGGTCCGGCTGGCGCGGAACGGACACGGCGCGAATTTTTTTCCGGTCGTGACCAAGAGCGTAGATCTCGGCGCAGGAGGTGTCGGCGATGAGGATCGATCCGTCCGGAAGCCATTGGCAGGCGGAGACGAAAACCTCGGCGATGGTGTGGCGCCACACCTCGCGCCAATCTTCATCGAGCTCGATGACGGATTTCCGCGTGGTCAGCAGCAGACGGCCGTCCGCGCGGCGATCGACGTCAAGCGGGAGATCGTCGCAGGAAAAACTCCGAACGATGACGCCAGCGCGCGAGACCTCGACGAGACGCTGATGTCGTGCGTCGTGTTCCGCGGCGATGAAGCCGTAGGGAAAAGCCGGCGGCACGGACATGTCAGGAGTCCTCTTTCTGGAGGTACTGCGCCAGTTCGGGCGGACGCGGCCACGAGATCTCGGCGTGCTGATCCCGCAGCGCGGCGCGAAGTTCGGCCGGCGAAACGTCCCGCAGCGCGAGGTGGTTGCGCATCGCGAGCGCAGCGGCCGTACCCGCGGCCTGGCCGAGCTGCATCATCGTGCGAGACAGCCGGCAGCTCGATGCGGCGACCGAGGAGAGACTCGCGCCGCGGCAGGCCACGGCGAGGTTGTCCCGTTCGACGGGTAGCAGGCAGCGGTAGGGAATGCCATAAGGCTCGGTGAGTTCGCCGCAGCCCGCGCGGCCGGTGTCCGCGCCGTGCGTGTCCTTGGCGTGATCGGCGAGGGCGATAAGGTCGTCGTGTTTTTGCCCGGTTGCTCCGCTGAGCAGATCGTGCTCGGTGAGGACGTACCGGCCCACCAGTCTCGGGCCTTCGCGCACGCCGAGGCCGGGTGCGACCCAGGTCATCTTGTAGTTTTGAAACTCCGGGTAGGACGTTTGAACGTGATGCCAGTGCGCCCGGATGCGGCGCGCGCATTCGACGTAGGCGGCGCCGTAACCGAGCGTCGCGGCTTCGCGTCCGGCCATGGTCGGCAGTGAGTTCACGTTGTAGTCGCCATTCGGATACTGGGTGAAGGCGGCGACGGGGAATTTTTCCGCCCACCAGCAGGCGGTGGGAATATCGGCGGGCAGCGGCTCGACGGCCGGCGCGGCGATCCGGGCGACACGATAAATCAATGTCGTCCCGTTGAGCCGGTCGTTGGGTTCGCGGGGCGCGCTGGGCTCATCGTAGAGTGAACGCGGTTCCTGGCCGAGCGAGGTGCGGCAGCCGCAGCGTTGCGCGAGCAGGATGTCCGCGGTGGCGTCGATGAAATAGTTCGCCGTGACCGTCTGGCCGTTGTCGCAGGTCAGGGCGGTGATGTGTCTGTGGTCGACCTGGACGCCGGTGAAGGCCGTTTTTTTCCAGACCGTGCAGCGCCCAGTTTCGGCGAGCATCTTTTCCATCTCGACGGCGTAGGTAGCGGGCTCGTACGGCACGCCGTGCCAGTGAGCGCGGCGAAACGACTCGGCCTGGCGCAGCGGTGGGGCGCCGTAGCGGCGGAGCGTGTCCGCGTAGCGGCTCACGCGATCGACGACCTGTTCGCCGCCGGGAAATTTCGGAATAACGTCGGGACCTTCCCAGGCGAAATGCCGCCCAAAGGCGTAAATGCAGACGGCGTCCGGAATTTTCTTCAGCCGTTTATAGAGCTCGAACGGGATGCCGGTGCCGCCAACGCCGGGCTCCCAGTTGTTCACTCCACCGCGGGCGGCATTGCCGCCGAGCGACTCGCTTTTCTCGACGAGCAGCACGGTGAGGCCGAGCCGGCTCGCCGCGAGCGCAGCGCCAAAACCACCGGAGCCGGCGCCAACGACCACGAGATCGAAGGACGCCGTGCTCATAGCGGCGAAACTTCCTGCACGGTGGGCCAGACGAGTGTTTCCTGCACGCAGAGATGCGGTGGCAGCGCGCAGAGATCGGTGATGATTTTGCCGAGTTCGACGGGCTGGATGCATTTGGCCGCAGTGGCGGCGTCGCGCGGCCCCAGGTTGGCGGCATGGCCAAACTCCGTCGCGCCCCATGACGGAATCACCGTCGTCACCCGGACGCCGTGGGGTCGCAGCTCAAGGTACAGCGATTTGGAAAAATTTTCGAGGCCGGCTTTCGCGGCGCCATAGACACCCCAACCCGGCCACGAGTAACGCGAACAGACGCTGGAGATGTTCACGATTATCCCGCTCTTTTGCCGTTGCATGATCGGCGCGGCGCGGCGGCAGCCGTAGATCGCGGCGGTGAGATTGAGCGCGATGCTGGCGGCAATGGTGTCGTCGGATTGCTCCGCCGCGGACGCGATCTTTACGCCGCCGCCGGCGTTGTTGACGAGAATATCGAGCCGACCCGCGGTTTTGGTGATGGCGGCGATTGCGCGATCCCAATCCGCGGGCACCGTGGCGTCGGCCTGGAGCGATTTTACCCCGAGACGTTTGGCGGTTTTCCTCAACGCGGCGGGATCGCGGCCGGTGATCCAGACGCGGGCGCCGGCCGCAGCGAGCATCTCGGCGATGCCGGCGCCATAGCCTTTGGCGCCGCCGGTGATGAGAGCGACCTGACCTTTAAGCGGGGTGGGCATGGCTAAGAAAAGAGGGGAGGGGAGACGATTTCATCCGCGGAGAACTCAATCCCGTGTTTCATCTATTGGGTGAAACACGGGGTTGGGTGGTGCAGAAGGGGGTTAGAGAATGTTGTGACCGAAGCGCCGGGAGATCGTGGCGGCGGCGTTGACGACTTTGCGGCCGATGCGATCGAAGGCCGATTCGGGAAAGCGAAAGCTGGGACCGGTGACCCAGATCGCGGCGATCGGGTGGCCGCGGTGGTTGAAGATTGGGGCGCCCACGCAATGCAGGCCCTCGATTTCCTCGGAGCGGTCGACGGCGTAACCTTTTTTCGCCACCTCCTCAAGTGCGACCTCGAACTTGGCACGCGTGTCGAGGGTGTTCGGCGTGTAGCGCTTGAAGTGGATACGCTTCAGCAGCGTTGCCCGCTCGGCGGGCTTTATGAAGGCCGCGAAAACTTTCCCGGGTGCTGAGGTGTGCAGCGGAAAACGCGTGCCGGGATCGACGAGGAATTTCACCGGTTGAGTGGCCGCGACCTGTTCGAGGACAATGCCCTCGAGATCGGCGCGCACGCCAACGAGCACGGTTTCCTCGGTTTCGTCGCGCAACTGCTGCATGACATCGAGCGAATGCTCGATCAGCTTGTCCTCGCCAACGGCCGCGTAGCCGAGGGCGAGCAGTTTTCGGCTGAGCCGATAGCGCATATCGGTGCCCTCGCGGAGGAGGTAGCCGCGATCTTCAAGCACTCCCGTGATGCGGAACACGCTGTTGGAGGGTAGCTCTATCTTCTCCGCGATTTCCCGCATCCGCATGCCTTCTGGGTATTGCGCCAGCAGTTCCAAAATGGTCAGGGCGCGGTCGAGGGCGGGGACAGCGTACGAGTCGACGTCTGTTGACGGAGATTTATGGGGCCTCATTTTGCTGCTTGACTAATGGAACAACGGTTTACTTATGGAGCAAGGATTAAATTCCTCCTGCAGGCTTCCTTCTCCGCGCCGAACCCCTTCACCGCCCCTTTGCTTTGTCCTCATGTTGATTCCATGCCGGATTTTTTCGATTGAAGTCCTGTCGTGTCTCGCGACGGCGCCTCTCGACGGTGACTTGCGCAGCTGCGCCGCGAACAAGGGCGCTCCGTCGGGCGTGACCCGGCGTGAGGTAGTCGGCAGCGGCATTTGCGAAATCTGGAATCACCGGTGGTTGGTCCCGTGGGGGATTAATCGCGGCCGGTCCCGGAGCGCCAGCTTGATTTTTCACTTTACACCCTAGTTCAACTCAGCCCCAAGCCCCATGAAGTTATCAAGAATCCCCGCTTCGTTCCGGAACGCGCGCACCGCGATTCCCGTCGTGTTCCTGTCGGCCCTTTGTCACGGCTCGCTGCTTGCGCAGGTCGCGCCTGCTCCCACGTCCATGCCTGTGGATGCGGAAACCACGGTGCTCAATCCGTTCGAGGTGCAGGCGGGAAAAAATGAAGGCTACCAGGCCGCCGGCGTGCAGTCGGCCTCGAAGCTCGCGATGGCGATCAAGGACGTGCCGAACACGGTCACGGTATTGACCGAACAATTTCTCAAGGACATCGCGGCGCAGAACCTCGGTGACGCCATGCAGTGGGTCACGGGCGTCAGCTCCAATCTTGGCGCGCGCAACCAGGATGGTTTCTCGATTCGTGGCTTCGGTGCGATTCTTACCTACGTCGACGGTTTCCGCGACTCGCAGGAGTGGGGCTCGGGTGAAATGGCCCAGGTGGCCCAACTCGAGATCCTCAAGGGGCCGGCGTCGAATCTTTACGGCAACATGCGCGGCTTCGGAGGCGTGATCAATCGCGTGACCAAGAAACCCCAGGATAAAAATTTCCAGCAGGCCGAGGTCGTGATCGGTAGCTTCGACCAGTACCGTTTCACGTTCGACACCACGGGACCGATCAGCACCGACAAATCATGGATGTACCGCGTGAACGCCGCGTACACCAACAACGGCAGCTACCGCGATCTGCGCCATCTGAAGCGTTATTTCGTCACGCCCGTGATTACCAAGCGGCTCTCCCCGGCCACGACGTTGACCTTCTCGCTCGAGCTGCTGCGCACGGAAACGCAGGAAGATCTTGGCGTGCCGCTGCAGATCGATCCCGCGACGAACACCCTGGTCGTCACCGCTCTGCCCCGCAGCCGCCAGCTGGGTGAGCCGTGGGAAAACACGACCCTGGAGAAGGAATCCGGCCGGCTCTATTTCAATCACAAGATCAATCAGAACTGGAGCGTCCGTGCCGCGGCGATCACGACGTTTTGGAATAATCCGATCGAGCAGGTGGAGGCGCTCTCCATCGCGGCCGACCGGCGCACGCTGACGCGGCAGGCCTTCCATCTCAATCGCTGGGAAAATCACCACGTTTTCGAGGTGGATCTGAACGGCAAGTTCACCACCGGGCCGTTCACCCATAACGTCTTGTTCGGTTACGAATGGAATCGGGAGAACGGCCGCTCGAACGTCACGCGTCGCCCGCTCGCCTCGATCGACATCTACAATCCCGTGTACGGCACGCCGAAGCCCGACTTCACCCTCGCGATCCCCGCGACCAACCTGCATTTCCAGAACGGTATCTATGGTTACTTCGCGAACGACCAGGTTACTTTCTGGAAGGATCATATTTCGGTGTTCTACGGCATGCGTTGGGACCGTGCGACCTCGCACCGCATCATCGAGCTGCCAGTGCCCTCGGGCGCGGATGTGGCGGATCCGGCGAACTACAGCACCACGCCCCGCTATGGTTTTGTCCTCCGCCCCGACATCAATCTCCGGATCTACGCGCAGTACAGCGAGGCCTTCCAACCGATCTTCGGCTCGACGACGCCTGACTTCAAGGCGCTCAACCCCACGGTTGGCAGCACGCGCGAGGCGGGCGTCAAACGCACGTTCTTCAACGGCCGCCTCAACGTCGAGGTGGCCTACTACAAGATCGAGAACTCCAACGTGGCCGTCCGCCTGCAGCCGCCACTGAACAGCTTCTTTGCCAACGCCGGTTCCCAGTACCGCATCGGTCAGGAACTCAACTTCGGTTACAACACCGGAAATTTTAACATCATCGGCGGCATCATCCAGTCGAGGAGCAAGCAGGACCTGAATCCGGGGATCACGGCGCCGGTGATTACGCCGTACCACACGTCGTGGCAGATGTCGGGCAAGTATACTTTCCCGCGCGAAGGCGTCTTCAAGGGACTCTCCGTCGGGCTCGGCGCCTATCCGCGCCGTAACGTCATCTACACCGCGTTGAGTCGCAACGGTACGCTGCCGGCCTATACGCGTTTCGACCTGAGCATGGGCTACAAGGTTAATCCCAAATTGGATTTCAACCTTAACGTCTACAACCTCACCGACGAAATGTATTACCTCGGCGTAGTCAGCCCGACCATCTTCCCGGGCTCGCCGCGCGGCTTCCGCGGCACGATGCGTTATACGTTTTGAACCATCGAGGTGCATCCGCCACAGCTTGGACCCGATGATCGACCCAACATGAAACTGGGCTGTGGTGAATGGGGCTTTCGCGAACTTCCAATAGAGGAGCACTTTCGCCTCGCGCAGAAATTCGGTTTCAAGACGCTTGAGTTTGGTGTGGGTGGTGGTCAGGTCGGCCGACTGCCCGCGGCGCCGTCGGAACGTGAGATCGCCGATTTCGTCGGGCTGGGTCGGCGTTACGGCATCGCCACGCGAGGCTGCTGCCTCGAAAACGACTTCACGCTCCCGGAGACCGCCACGCACGACGCGGTGGTGGCTGCAACGCTGGCGCAGATCCGGGTCGCGGCGCGCTGCGGGGCGAAGCAGGTGCGGCTGTTCGCCGGCTTCACGCCGGCGATGCTGCTGACGGAGGCCATCTGGGAGCGTCTGCTTGCGGCGTTTCAGACGGCGGACAACCTTTGCGCGACGCTCGGGCTGACGATTGCAATCGAAACGCACGGGCAGATCACGATGCGCGACGGGGCGGCGCATCACACGCACACGGTTTCCACCGAGCCGGTGGCCTTGCAGCGTTTGCGCCGCGAATTGCCGGCGCGCGTGGGATTCAACTACGACCCCGGCAATCTCAAGGCGGTGGCGCCAGACGATAAAACCTACGCGTTGCCGTTGCTGCAGGGCCGGATCACCTACTGCCATTTGAAGGACTGGCGTCGCGTCGGTGACGGCTGGGTCGCGTGTGCGATTGGCGACGACGATCTCGACTACGGGCCGCTCCTGCGGGCGATGACCTACGACGGGGTTTACCTGCTCGAGTACGAGCCGACGCACGATCCCGAGGACGGCATCCAGCGGAGCTTGGACTACCTTCGGCGGATCGGGATGAAGCTGGAGTTTGTCTGATCGTTGCTCTTATGGGTGCCGAACGAGAGGCCGACCGCCGCGTGCCATGAAAAATCTTTTTCTCGGCCTTGATCTTGGCAGCACGGTGGCGAAAGCCGCGGTCTTTGATCGCCGCGGACACGCGGTGGCCGTGGCGTCGCGCCGGATGGCGGTGCAGAGTCCGCGGCCGGGCTGGGTGGAGCGGGACCCGGTGGAGTGCTGGCGGGCATGCGCCGCGGTATTGCGGCGCGTCGCGGCCGGACGGGCGGAAAAAATTGTGGCGATCAGCATCACGGGTTGCGGCAACGGCGCCGTCTTCCTCGACGAAGGGAACGAGCCGGTGCGCGCGGGTATTCTTTCGAGCGATACGCGGGCGGTGGAGTTCGTGGGCCGGGATCGCCGGCGCACGCGGCAGACGGGTTATCCCGGTCAGACGGCCTCGCTGTTGCGCTGGTTGCGCGTTTGTGAACCGCGCACGGCGCGGCGGCTCCGGCGGATTTTGTTTTGGAAGGATTTTGTCCGCCTGCAAATCACGGGGGTGGCGTGCACGGACTTCACCGACGCCGGTGCGTCGGGGTTGCTGGATGTGAAGACGCGACGCTGGCTGGCCGCGGATCCGGTGTTGCCCTCGTTGCGCGAGAGCCTGGCATCCGCGGGCGTCGTGGAAGCGGCGGCGGCAAGAGCGACGGGGTTGCGCGCGGGCACCCCGGTGTTTACCGGGTGCATCGATTGCGAGGCGGGTGCGCTGGGCAGCGGAGTGCGGGCCGCCGGGGAGTTTTCGCTCATCGCCGGGACGTGGTCGATCAACCAAACATTTATGCGCCGGCTGCCGGCGAAGGCGGGCCTGTTTCTGTGCAATCCGTCGGTCGAGCCGGGCCGCTGGCTGTGGTTGGAGGGAAGTCCCACGTCCGCGGTAAATTTTGACTGGGCAGTGCGCCTGCTGCTGGGCCGCGACGATTTTGTTCGGGCGTCGCAACTCGCGGAGCAGTCCCGGGCGGAGGACCTGTTGTTTCTACCGCACGTTCCGACGGGGAGGGGAGTTTTCGTCGGGCTGAGGGCAACGCACTCGCGCGGCGACTTGCTGCAGGCCGTGATGAAGGGCGTGGCGTTTGCCCATCGCGTCCATGTCGACCGGCTCAAGGCGGCGGGAGCGGCGGGCACCCGGTTCCGGCTCGCAGGTGGAGCGACACGCAGCGCGTTCTGGTGCCAGATTTTCGCCGACGTGCTGGGCCGCCCCGTCGAGGTGCCAGGTGGCGCGGAGACCGGTGCCCTCGGTGCCGCGCTCTGCGCGGGTGTGGGCGTGCGTGCCTGGTCGTCGCTCTCCGCGGCGCAACGCGATCTGGTGGGTGCGGCGCGGGTGTTCCGTCCCCGCCGCTCTGCTCAAACCGCCCTGGCCCCCCTCTACGCCCGGTTCCTCGCACAGTGGAACCGCCCTTCCCCATGAAACCCTCCTTCCTGATTTCACGCATCGCGTTGTCGCTGGCGCTGGCCGCCGCATCCCGCGCGACGGTCCTGACGGTGGCCCCGGATGGCCGGGACGACAACGACGGTTCGGCCGTGCGGCCCTTCGCCACGCTCGAACGGGCGCGTGCCGAAATGCGGGCTTTGGTGAAAAAAGGCCTGACGGAGGAGATGACTGTGTTGTTGCGAGCCGGAACGCACCGGGTCGATCAAACGATCGAGTTCACGCCGGAGGAAATGGGTGACGGCAAATTCGCGGTGACTTTCGCCGCGGAGCGCGGTGGGCGCGTCGTGATCGCGGGTTCGCGTCAACTCGGCGGGACGTGGCAGCGGGTGAAAGGCGATTTATGGTCGTTGTCGATGCCGGACGCCGCGGACGGCAAGTGGATTTTTCACAGCTTGTTTCGGGGCGGAGAATCGCTGACGCCGGCGCGTGAGCCCAACACGGGCTATTTCAGTGTGGCCGCGGTGGATCAGGATCGTCGTCGGCTCACGTTGAAGGAAAAACTGCCAGCGACGTGGCGCGACCTGAAAGGTGTGCATGTGCTCACGACGGCTTCCTGGCATTTCAACCGGCAGCCGGCCACGGAGATTACCGAGACTTCGGTGACGGGAAAGCGGCCGATCGGCACCGACGTCAGCGGTGCGAAGATCTCGGCGACCTCGCACAGCCGCGTGTGGCTGGAAAACGCGCTGCCGTTTGTCGATGCGCCCGGCGAATGGTTTTTGGATACGGCGAAGGGCGTGGTTTTTTATTTCGCACCGCCCGGGGACGATCCGAACCAGAGCCAGTTTAGCGCACCGCGCGTGCGCGAGCTGATGGTTTTCCGGGGTGCGGCGGAAAAGCCGGTGCGCAATGTGCATTTTCAAGGAATCGAATTTGCCGAGACGGACTGGGAGTTGCCCACCGAAGGCCGTCTGGGCGTGCAGGCGGGGGCGTGGGCGTACGATCGCAGCCGCACCTACTCACCGGATGCGGCGCTGCGGTTCATATTCACGGACGGCGCTGTGATCGAGTCATGTTCGTTCCGGGATCTCGGCGACGGGGCGATTTCATTTGAAATCGGCAGCCGTCGCGCCCGCTTGAGCCGCTGCGATTTCCGTCGCGTGGGCTCGAACGTCATCCAAGTCGGGCGGAGGCCGGAATACACCGGCGAGGGTCATCCGCTACACCTCGATTTCAAGACCTCGCGGCAGGAACTCGACGCGCTGAAGCAGATTCCTTCGGCGGGCGACATCTACAAGACCCTTGCGGCGCGCCTGCCGGAGGCGCCCGCCCAAATCAAGATTGCCGACAACACGATCGTCGATTGCGGCACGACCGACTACGGCAGCGTCGGCATCATGGTGGGCTATGCGCATCACGTTACGATCGAGCACAACCTGCTGCAAAACCTGCCGTACACGGCGATCAGCGTCGGCTGGCGCTGGGCGCCCGGGCTTACGAATACGCACAGCAACCTGATCACGCATAATCGCATCGAGCACATCATGCAGCAGGCCGGGGACGGCGGCGGCGTTTACCTGATGGGCGAACAGCCCGGTACGCGCGTGATCAACAACTTCATCCGCGACAGCGGGAAGAATTATTGGTCGCACGGCGTCTATACGGACGAATTCAGCGACCACATGGAAATTGCCGGAAACTACGTCGTGCAGGTGATGGACCACTCGATCTTCATGAATAAAAACGGGCCGAACCAGGTGATGCACGACAACAACGGGGAGAAAGGTCTGACGTTGATCACGGATCGCAAGGCGAGTGGCGGCGAGTGGGTGACGTTCAAGCCGGAGCGGATGCCGCCGGATTTGAGCGCGTATGGCCCGAGGCGGAAAGAGGCGCCATGACTGCGCAATTCAATGTTCCGGCCACAATCATCACGGGCGCCGGCGCGTCGGCTGAACTTTCGGCGCAGCTCGCGCGTCTCGGAGTGCGGCGCGTCCTGTTGGTGACGGATGCCTTCATGGTGCAATCGGGGTTGGCGGCACGTTTCACGCAGGTGATGGAGGCCGCTGGGGTGGCCGTGGCGTTGTTTGCCGGCGTGCAGCCGGATCCCACGGATGAAAACGTGCGGGCCGGCCGGGAGATTTTTTGCGCGGAAAATTGCGAGGCGATCGTGGCTTTGGGGGGAGGCAGTCCCATCGATGCGGCCAAGGCGATCGCGATCCTCGCGACGAACGCGGGGCCGCTCAGCCTGTATCAGGGCTATCACAAAGTTCCACGCGCCGGGGTGCCGCTGGTGGTTATCCCGACAACAGCGGGCACGGGCAGTGAGGTGACAAAGGTCGCGGTGATCACGGACACGACGCGCGACGTGAAGATGATGATGCTCGACCGGCACCTGTTACCGACGGTCGCGCTGGTGGATTTCGAGCTGACGCTCTCCATGCCGCCCGCGCTGACCGCGCATGTCGGCGTGGACACGTTAACGCACGGGATTGAGGCCTACGTTTCTCGCAAGGCGGGGTCGATCACTGATGCGCTGGCGCTCACGTGCATTCGCCTCGTGGCCGAGCACCTCGAAACGGTGTGGCGTGAGCCAGGTGATCGCGCGGCGCGCGAAGGCATGATGCTCGCGGCGACGCTGGGCGGCATGGCGTTCGCTAATAGCAGCGTGGCGCTGGTGCACGGGATGAGCCGGCCGATCGGGGCGATCTTTCACGTGCCCCACGGACTCTCGAATGCGGTGCTGTTGCCGGCGGTGACGAAGTTTTCGCTGGCCGGCGCGTCCGAGCGGTACGCGACGATCGCCCGGACGATGGGACTGTGCGCGGCGAGTACCCCGACGGCCGAGGCGGGAGCAGCGTTGGTGACCGGGCTCGAAGCGCTCAACGCGCGGCTGGCGGTGCCGCGGTTGCGAGAATGCCGCGGAGTGGAGCGGGGGCACTTTGAACAGAACGTCGCACGGATGGCGCAGGACGCGCTGGCCTCGGGGAGTCCGCAGAACAACCCGGTCGTGCCGACGGCGGAGCAGATCGTGGCGCTTTACGAGGAGGTTTGGTGAAAGCCTGGCCGGCGTCCATCCTGCAGGGCGGCCAACAACGGGTGCCGATGGCGGTGGTGACGGCGGAACTGCCCGCGGGAGCGGTGGCGGTTTATTTCAACGCGACCGACTCTTGCGGTCTTAACACGAGCAGCCCTTGCTTTTTTCCCGGGGGCGCGGCATCTCCGAAGCGATGAGTTTACCCCTCAGCCGTAAGAAGGCGCTGCGCGAGTGGCGGCTGTATTTTTTCATCGTGCCTTCTTTGGTGCTGGTGGCGACGTTCGCATATTTTCCGGCGCTGAGCGCGGCCTATCACAGCCTGTTCGACTGGTCGGGCGGCGACGGGCGGCAGTGGGTCGGCCTCGATAACTTCCGTCGGGCGTGGCACGATCAGGTGCTGTGGGATTCCTTCCGGACGGTGTCGGTGCTGATCGCCTTCAATCTGTTCAAGATGATCCCCTCGATCCTGATGGCGGTGCTGATCCACCGGCTCACGAGCGATCGCTGGCAGTATATATACCGTGCGCTGCTGGTGGTGCCGATGATCGTGCCGGGGCTGGTGACGCTGTTCATCTGGAAATTCTTCTTTGATCCCAACCTCGGCGTGTTGAACCGCGTGCTCGATTTCACCGGCCTGAAGCATGGCCTCGTCTGGCTGGACCAGCACGTGTTTCACTGGAACGTCTTTTTCGCCAACGTGCCACCGGGCTGGCTCTCGCAGCCGGGGTTGGTGTTACCGTCGCTGTTTCTCTGGGGATTTCCGTGGCTCGGCACGGTAGGCGTGCTGATTTACCTCGCAGGCCTGCAATCCATCAGCACCGAGGTGTACGAGGCGGCGGAACTCGATGGAGTGGGGCCGATCGGAAAATTTTTTTACATCGAGCTGCCGCTGATCCTGACCCAGGTGCGGATCAACCTCATCCTCCTCGTGATCGCGACGCTGCAAGGCTACGGCCTGCAACTCCTGTTGCTCGGCGAATCGGGTGGGCCGGGCGGGCGCGGCATGGTGCCGGGGCTGTGGATGTACAACCGGGCGTTCATCGCCGGGGAATTTGGTTACGCGTGTGCCGTGGGGATGATCCTGTTCGCGTTCATCCTGATCCTCACATTGGTGAATCACCGCTTTTTGCGGGTCGAAAAATGAGGAACGCCCCCATCCCTAAGGACACGGTGGGCACGCGTTCCCGCCGCGACTGGCCGGCGCATCTGGTGATCGCGGGCCTTGTCCTCGTCGAACTGTTCCCGCTCTATATGATGCTGCAGGTTTCCTTCAAGGATAACACGGGATTTATCCAAAACCCGTGGCTGCCGTCCAATCCGGTGACGTGGCACTGGGAGAACTGGCTGTTCGGACTGAAGCTGGTGGGGCCGTACATCATTAACACGGTGTTCGTTGCCGTGCTGGGCACGACCAGCTCGATCGGGCTGGCGGTGCTGGGGGCTTATTTTTTCGCGCGCTATCGCCTGCCGTTTTCGGGCGTGCTGTGGGCGGCGTTCCTCGTACTGATGCTGCTGCCGGGCGTGGCGAACATCGTGCCGCTCTTTATGCTGCTGAAGGAACTGTCGCTGCTTAACACACTGTGGGCGCTGGTCATCGTGGCGGTGGCGGGCGGACAGGTCTTCAAT
>CAMDOF010000105.1 GCA_945903465.1 Opitutus sp. GAS368 | reverse complement strand
GTGTAGCTTCGGCAAGCTTGCGGAAGGTAAAAAAATCTCGGCCGCCCACGGGCGGGGCGACTGGGGCACCGCGTCTCGAGATGAGCTCACGCCGGCTGGCCGGGTGGATCGTGGTCGGGCGCGGAGGTGGTTTCCGGCTTCGGATAATTCCACGGCAGCCAGGCCGAGGGCTGCGCCTTCACCTCCTCGGGGTGGTTCGCCAGGGTCAGCAGATAGGCGAAGGGATTGACCCGATTGAGCCGGCAGGTGTGGATCAGACTCATGATCATGTCGCCGATCCGGGCGTTAGGGTCGGTGACGCAAATCGTATTGTCCTCATCTACATTAAGATGGCATGGCTGTTAATAGAGCGGTATATATACCGCTCTAAGTCGCACCCCCCCTTTTTCCCGGCCTGGCGCGCGGGGTTTGCGCCCCAGCCCGGCCGCACGCTCCCCGCCGTCTACGCCGCCGAGCTGTGCCGCTGCACCCTCGACAAGCTCGAAGACTTCCTCGGCCCGTTCCTCGTCGGCCTCCCCGCGCTCGATCCCGCGCGGGCCCGCGCGCGAGCGGCCCTACTCGGTGCGCCGCACGTGGTGGGGGTTTCTCTGCCAGATGTTCCAACTCAACGCCAGTTGCCGGGACGTCGTCGCCCAGTTCCAAGCCCGGTTTGTGCTCACCGGACAGCGCCCGGTGGACGAGGCGAACAGCGCCTACTGCCAGGCGCGGGCCCGACTGCCGGAGCCGCTGTTCGTCGCGGCGTTGCGCGCCAGCGCGGCGGCGGCCGACGCGTGCGTCCGTTGAGTAGCCGTGGCGCGATTGGTGCTCCAAAAGTTGCGCGCCGGCGCGGCGGGCGGCCGACGCGTGCGTCACCCCGGACGGCGCGCTGCAGGGCCGCGTGGTTAAGGTGCTCGACGCAACCACGCTCAACTTGCCCGCCGCCGCGGAAAACCAGGCGGCCCACCCCCAGCCCACGTCGCAAAAACCGGGCGTCGGGATTTCCCCAGTTGCACCTGCTGGTGGTCTGGAGTGCGCGGCGGCGGCGTGCTCGAGCACGTGCGCGGCTCCAAGCGCGACGGGGAGATGCGTTTGCTCAATCAACTCCTTCCCGCGCTCACTGCCGGCGACATCGTCGTCTACGACCGCGCCGCCGGCCACGACGTCGCCTGTGCCCAGCTGCGGGCGCACCAAGTCGACCTCATCAGCCGGGTGAGCATCCGACAAATCGACTAGCGCAAAGGCGTGCGCCGCGGGCCCGGCGTGCGCCTCGGGCCCGACGAGCGCTTTGTCACCTGGAAAAAGAGCCGGCAAAAATCCCCCTATTTGCCCGCGGCGGAGTGGGCCGCGCTGCCGGAGGAAATCGCCGTGCGCGTCATCCGCGTGCGGGTGAAACAAGCGGGCTTTCGCACCCGCCCCCTCGTCCTCGTGACCACGCTACTCGACCCCGTGGAGTATCCGGCCGCAGCAGTCGCGGCGGCCTACCTGCGCCGCTGGCGCATCGAACTTTGTCTGGACGACCTAAAAACCGTGCTCGGCCTCGAGGCGCTGCGCTGCAAAAGCCCGGCGATGATCAACCGCGAACTGCTCGCGCTCCTCGTCGCGCACAACCTCGTGCGTGCGGTCATGGCCAGCGCCGCGCGCGAACAGGCGGTGGGCTTGGACCGATTGAGTTTCACCGGCTCCCTCGACGCGCTGCTCAGCTTCGCCGCCGCGAGCGCGCAAGCGACCAGGCGCGCCCAGCGCCGCCGCGAACAGGCGGTGGGCTTGGACCGATTGAGTTTCACCGGCTCCCTCGACGCGCTGCTCAGCTTCGCCGCCGCGAGCGCGCAAGCGACCACGCGCGCCCAGCGCCGCGCGCGAACAGGCGGTGGGCTTGGACCGATTGAGTTTCACCGGCTCCCTCGACGCGCTGCTCAGCTTCGCCGCCGCGAGCGCGCAAGCGACCAGGCGCGCCCAGCGCCGCCGCGTCTGGGCCGGCCTGCTCGCGCGCCTCGTCGCCGATCTCGTCCCGCTACGCCCTGGCCGCCACGAACCGTGCGCGGTCAAACGCCGCCCCGAGTCCTATCCCCACCTCAACCGCCCCCGCCGCGACTACCGCGTCGTGCGCCACGGCACCCGCCTTCGCCGATCAGCCAAAAAACTTAAGTGCCATTCGGTCGGAGACCCTGCCCTACGGGATTTGGCTCGGTGGTCGGAAGCGTGGGGCGCGGGCGGTGGCGAAGGGAGGGCGGGTCGGAGACCCTGACCTACTTCAGAGGGTCGGAAATTTCACCCACTTGGCGCCGAGCTTGCCTGATTTTACGGCGGTTTCGATGAAGGCCATGCCGGCCAGACCATCATCGATGGTCGGAAAATCGTAGCCTTCTTTCGGGGCTTTGCGGCCTTCGATGGAGTCGGCCATCGCGACGGCGGCGCTGCGGTAGACGTTGGCGAAGGCTTCGATGAAACCCTCGGGATGCGCGAACGGGGTCCGGGTGGCGCCGGCGGCGGCGGCGCTGATGTAGCCGTTGCCGCGGCGGTAAACCTGATTCGGGGCGTCGGCTTTTTTCCAGATGAGTTCGTTGGGGTTTTCCTGGAACCACTGGAGCGAACCTTTGGAGCCGAAGACGCGGATGTTGAGGTTGTTTTCCTCGCCGCTGGAAATCTGCGAGGCGAAGAGGATACCTTTGACGCCGCCGCTGAAGCGGACGAGGCAGTTGCCGTCATCGTCGAGGAGACGGCCGGGGATAAAGGTGGAGAGTTCGGCGCAGATCTCTTCAACCTCGAGGCCGGTGATGTAGCGGGCGAGGTTGTGGGCGTGGGTGCCGATGTCGCCCATGCAGTTGGAGACGCCGGAGATGTTGGGGTCCATGCGCCAGTTGGCGATTTTGCTGATGGTGCCGGCGTCGAGGGCGGTGATGGCGTAGCCTTGCGGATACTCGACGACGATCTTCATGAGCTTGCCGAGTTTACCGCTGCGGACCCACTCGCGGGCTTCCTTGACCATTGGGTAGCCGGTGTAGTTGTGGGTGAGGGCGAAAACTTTACCGGACTTTTTCACGAACTCGCGGAGCTTGCGGCCTTCGGCGAGGTTGAAGCAGAGGGGCTTGTCGCAGACGACGTGGAAGCCGGCTTCGAGGAAGGTCTTGGCGACGGGGGCGTGGGTGTTGTTGCGGGTGACAATGGAGACGAAGTCGATGCGCTGGTCGGCGGGGAGGGCGGCCTCGGCCTTGGCCATTTCCTGATAGGTCGGGTAGACGCGCGCGGGTGCGAGAAAAAGATCGGCGCCGGAGAGGCGGGATTTTTCTGGGTCGGAAGAGAAGCAGCCGGCGACGAGATCGATCTCGCCGTCGAGGCGAGCGGCCATGCGGTGGACGGCGCCGATGAAGGCACCGCGGCCGCCGCCGATCATGCCCATGCGAAGCTTGCGATTGAGTTTCATAATGAGAGGGAAGGAAAGAATGACGCGGTGGCGCCGGTGAATCAGATCGGGCTAAGGCGGAAAAAAATCGCGGGGATTTTCAACGGTTGAGCTGAGGAGGGAACTGGCCCGCCGGCGCCGCGGCGCCGCTCGGTTTGGCTGAACCGAGGGGCGGGGTGGGCCTGGTTAGAGTGCGACTGGCTTGCCGGTAAGGGCCGACTTATAGGCGCCGTCGATAATCTTCATGAGGGCGAGGGCCTCGCTGGGGGTGTTGAGAGGTTTCTCGGTACCCTCGATGGTGCGCACGAAATTAACGGCGGAGCGGACGCGGCCCATGGTTTCATCGGCGGGGACGATGATATCGCGATTGACGTGGCGCCCATTTTCCAGGGTGTAGAGCTGGCACGCATCGATGGCGGTCGCATCGATTCCATCGGTACCGAAAAGGCGGCGCACGAGACCCCCGGCCTTGGAGCCTTGGAAGGTCACGGAAACCTCTTCGCGTTGGTTCAGCTCGGCCCAAGAAACGGCGAGAGCCATGGATTGGCCGGTCTTAAATGTGACGAAGCCATGAGCGGCGGCCTCGACATCGGTGACTCCTTTGGCGACATCGGGAATACCCCAAGGGCCCTTGAAGGCCTTGTTGTCGATGTGGTCGTGGTAAGTGCGGGCGAGGATGTAAGCGGGTTCTGGATACCCCATGAAGTGGAGCCCGAGGTCGACCATGTGCAGGAGATCGATCAAGGGACCGCCGCCGGAGAGGGCCTTGGTGGTAAACCAGCCGCCGAAGCCGGGGACACCGGCGCGGCGGATCCATTTGGCTTGGCACGTGTTGATGGTGCCGACGGCGCCGGCCGCGATGTAGTCCATCATGGCGTAACTCTCGGGGCGGGCGCGATTGTTGAAGTTAAACATCAACGTGCGTTTTGCCTTGGTGGCGGCTGCCTGCATCTGGGCCATTTCCTTGGCGCTGATGGCGGGAGGTTTTTCGCAGAAGACGTGTTTACCGGCGGCGAGGGCCTGGAGCGCGAGGGGCGCGTGGTATTTATTGGGGACGATGATCGAGACGGCGTCGAGGTCGGGGATGACGCGGAGCATTTCGGCGACGTCGCTGAAGACCCGCGGGATGCCGTGTTTGGCGGCGGCGCGCTCGGCGGCGGGCAGGCTGACGTCGGCGAGGGCGACGATTTCAGCGCCGGCTTGGCGAAACCCGGTCGCGTGGTAAGCGGCCATGCCGCCGGCACCGATGATGGCGATTTTTTTGCTCATGAGAGAAGAAGGCTGAAAAGGTAAGGCTACGTCTGGTTAGGAATTTTTTTGTCGAATTGTGCGTCGAAGACGATCGCGCTGGAAGGGAAGTCGGCTTTGCGCACGAAGGCGGCGGCCTCGGCGGCTCCGTGGACGCGGTCCATACGGCTGTCTTCCCATTCGACGGAGAGGGGGCCGCGGTAGCCGACATCATTGAGTGCGACGATAATTTCTTCGAAGTTGATATCGCCGTGACCGAGCGAGCGGAAATCCCAGTGACGGCGGGCGTCGCCGAAGCTCACGTGGCCGCCGAATACGCCGACGGTGCCGTCGCCGTGGCCCCACCACACGTCCTTCATGTGGACGTGAAAGATGCGGTTGCCGAAGGTGCGGATAAATTTCACGTAGTCGACGCCCTGATACCCGAGGTGGGAGGGATCGTAGTTGAAGCCGAAGCGCCGGTGGCCCTTGACGGCCTCGATGGCGCGTTGGGCGCTGGCGATATCGAAGGCGATCTCGGTGGGGTGAACCTCGAGGGCGAAGTTGACGTTAGATTTTTCGAAAGCCTCGAGGATGGGGCCGAAGCGTTTGGCGAAGTCGGTGAAGCCGGCGTCCCAGTAGGCTTGGGAAGTGGGCGGGAAAGCGTAGATGGAATGCCAGATGGAAGAGCCGGTGAAGCCGTTGACGACGGCGGGAAAATCATCGGTTGATTTGCGGCCGGGTTTGGCGTCGAAGAACGCGCGGGCGGCTTTGGCGGCGAGGGCGAGTTTTTTGGCGGCCCGTTTACGGACGCCCTCGGGATCGCCATCGCCCCAGACGTCAGGCGGGAGGATGGCTTGGTGGCGTGCGTCGATGTGATCGCAGACGGCTTGGCCGACGAGGTGGCTGGAAATTGCGTAGCAGGTGAGGCCGTGGTCTTTGAGTTGCGCCCATTTTTCGTGGACGTATTTTTTACTGGAGGCAGCCGCCTCGACGTCGAAATGGTCGCCCCAGCAAGCGAGTTCAACGCCGTCGTAGCCCATTTTTTGAGCGAGCGGGGCGAGTTCGTTGAGGGAGAGATCGGCCCATTGGCCGGTGAATAATGTACAGGGGCGTGGCATAGTTGGAGGGGATTCGAGGGATTGAGAAAGAAGTGAAGTGGAGCGTGCGGCGAGAAAAAATCTGGGTTTGTGGCAGATCGAGGGGGGATTCAGGCTGGTGGGGATGTGCTATGTAAAATGTATCTCGAGCCTTGGCTGGCCGGAGGCATCGCTTGAAGGGCTGTTTGAACTGGCGGCGCGGTATGATGTGCCGCGAGTGGAGCTACGTTCGCTTGGTGGCACGATTGATCTGAGGGCTTATCTGGAGGCGACCTACGGGACTCCGGCTGAGTTGGTGGCGCGAGGGCCGAGCGTCGCGGGGCGCGTGGTGGCCCTCAATGCTTCGTTGGCGCTGGCGGGGGCCACGATAGCGGCGAGAGAGGAATTGATTGGGTTGGCGCCGTGGGCGGATGCGCTCGGGGCGCGTTGGTTGCGGGTATTTGACGGTGGGCGCCCGGGTGAAGTGGCGGCGGTGGCGGTGGCGGCGGCCGAGACGGTGCGTTGGTGGCGGGAGATGCGGCGCGAACGCGGCTGGCGGGTGGAGCTGATGGTAGAAACGCATGATACGTTATTGAGTGGGGCGGCGATTACGGAATTTCTAGCGGCAGTGCCGGGGGTGGGCCTGCTGTGGGACGCGCATCATACGTGGCGGAAGGGCGGTGAGGATCCGGTGGCGACGTGGCGGGCGGTCCGCGCCCATGTGGTCCACCTTCATGTGAAGGACAGCGTGGCGGTGCCGAGCGCGCGTCACCCTTTTACCTATGTGCTGCCGGGCGACGGAGGATTTCCGATGGACGCGCTCATGGCGGCGGTGCGGGTGGAGGGCTTTACGGGGCCCGTCAGCCTCGAGTGGGAAAAGCAGTGGCACCCCTATTTACCGCCTCTGGAGACCGCCTTGCGGGTCGCGGCGGTGCGGACGTGGTGGTGAGCGCAGGCTGGGCTGGGCGCCAGAGGCGCTCACTTATTGGAAATGTCCGCGCGCTCACGCTCGCCGTTGGCCACGGAAACTGGGTGAAACATCCGCTGAGTGAGCGCTGATACCAGGGCTTGTTGATTTAAAGACCTCTCTGAGGAGGCACGGGCATCCTGCCCGTGGCTGGAGTCCAAATTTCAACGGCCATGGGTATCAGGGGGTTGGTCGCGTGGTTTTCAGGCTGGCGGGCGGTTTCGGTGCGCGGCGTTTTGAGTGCGGGCGGCGGCGAGGCCGCCGATTCGGCCCTCGTGCCCGAAGCTTTGGTCTTCGATGGATCTTTGGGGAGGAGGCGATGCCGGTATCGGCGATTTTGGTGAGGGATGAGAGGGATCGGCACGCGGGCCGCGGCGGCGCTGCCCGAGCCACGGTGGAGCCGAAGTCCTTTTCTGGCGCTGGCTCGGCCTGCCCATCGTCAAAAGATGTAGACTTTAATTTCCTGGGCAGCCGCGAGCGCCAGCGCGTGGTCGGGTCACGAGTCGCGGGCGCTCGCGGTTAAGGAGAAGTCCGACGACGAGGGGCGCGGGCGAGGCCGGCTCTTTTCGCTTTGGCGACCACGCTTTGTAAAAACGAGTTTAGAACGAATACGTCGTGGTGAAACGATACTCCCGCGGTGAGACAAGATCGTAGCGACTGTACGCGATTCCGCGGCCGCCGGGTACCGCAAAGCCATCTGGCGCGCTGCTGGAGGTTGAGAGGCGCACTGGGATGATGGCGGTTTGGTTAAACAGATTGGCGACGTTGACTTGGAAGCGTACTTTGCCGGGGAGCCGGCCGATTTTGCTCGCATGGGCCATCATCGCGTCAGCCGCCTCGATGGGGCGGCCGGTGATTTCGTTACCACGGGAGTCCGCGCCGATCACGTTGGCATTTCGCCAGCGCCAGCCGCCGCCCACGGTGAAGCCCTTGGCCCAGCCCTCCTTGAAATCAAAGGCGGTGAAAAAACTGATTTTATGCGGGCGAACCCCCCAGCGCTTTTGCTGATCTTCGCGGCCGGCGTTGGTTGAATCGACGAGATCAAAGATTTCCTGGGCGACACTCACGCCTCCTGTGCCCGTGGTGAGGTTGGCGATGTTCGCCGCTGGTGTGAGGTTGCCGAGCTCGATCCATTTCGCGACCGCGCTGCCGGCGACGAAGGCTGCGGGATCCACGAGATAGCGGCCGCTGGCGTCTTGGCGCACGCCCTGCACAAATCTCACGCCATCACCGGTGGGTTTGAGACCGTACCAATCGGCCATCTCCGTCGCGAAATTCGTGCGGCCTGAGTCGGTGTACGAATAATTGAAGACGAGGCGCCAGCTGCGGGTGAGATTCGTAGTGATCCGCGCCTCGTAGCCTGAGGAATAAAAGTCGGATGAAATGGCGTTGGCCGGCGGGTTGTAGGCCTTATAGACTGCCGCCCAATCGCTGGCCGAAACCGGTCGGCCGGGCCCGGCGACGACGGCGGCAAATGCATCCAGCACCCGAGTATTTCTGCCCGGCGCTCCGTTGAGACCGCTGGAGGTGATGCGGCCTTGTTCGCTGGCGGTGAAATACACGAATCGGGCGCTGACGCGGCCTTCGAGCAAGTCGAGTCCGATGCCGTAGTCTTGCCCTGTGCCGTGTGATAGCGGCGCCAAGTTACCGAGTGGGAAGACGGTTCGGGCGAGCGGCGGGACGCCGACATTGGAGGATTTGTTGGCGATAAGCGAAAGCCAGTTGGCGAGATGAAATACCGCGCCAACCGACTGGGTGCGCGCGGTCACATGAGTGACGGTGGCCTTGGCTGGATCGCGATCGAAGTGATCGCCCACGATGGGATCGAGGTAGTAGCCGAATTGAGTGACGGTGACATTATCCACGCGATAACCCGCGGTGGTCACAAGCCGGTTGTTCCAAAAATAACTCTGCAAGACCGCGAGGAGCGAGTCGGTGTCCTGGCGCATTCCGCTGTTGTTGGCGCCCGCGGCATCATTCGCGTAGGCGAGATCGTAGATTTGCCCGCCGAAGTTAAATTTTGTCGGGGCGGCCCGCCAGTCGCCCGCCCGGTAGGTACCCACGGCGCCCTCGGTAAAATAATTTCGTACGGTGATGCGGTTATTGGGGTTGCTGGACAAGGCGTTGAACGGACTGCCGACGAGGGAGAGCCACGAAAGTTCGTTGATGTCGGTTTGCGCGGCGTGTGAACCGGAGCCGGCCAGTTGGTGACGACCGAGCCAAGGGCGATGGGAGTCGTAGGAATAGGTCGCGGATAATCGGGACTCGCGGTAGTCTCCGTAATGGATGTCGCCCCGCCAATTGCCGTCGACGTAGAGCTTGCCCGCGTAGGGATTGGCGGGGCCGCCGAGACCCAGCGTGCGATTGGGATCGCCGCGGAGGGTCGGATCGTTTCCGACCAATGCTCGGGTGATGAGGGTGGTCTGCTGATAGTTTTGAGCTAAATTAAAGATGAGGGACTTGGCCGGCTGCCAGTCGGCCATCAGCGTGTAGTTGTAGAGTTTTTGATCGCGGAACGAACCGGAGCTGCCGGCGTTGGCCCAACGCGGATAAAATTTTTCGTCGTTAATGACGAGGGCGGTCCCGGTCACCCCCGGCTGCCCCGTCGGGCTGCGGACGGCGGCATTATTGTAAGAACCGCTAAGAAATGTGCCGATGGCGTCGAAGATCGTGCCGTCGTTTTCGATGAAGGTTGCCCGCCGGTTCAATCCTCCGCTGGTGCCGTTGCGCGTTGTGGCGCCCAGGGCGATTTGCGTGGTGGTGGGTGCCGCGGTGGTGGGGATGAAGGTCACCGCATCGACTCCCTTGGCGTTGCGATTATCATACCATGCGAGCATCTCGTCGGATGGTGGCAAGGTCTTCGTCACGGATCCGATATCCCGGCCGATTTCGCCCATCGCCTGCAGGGTCACGCTACGCGCGGGACGCAACAGGATCCCCGCGAACATCCGCTGCTTGTCCTGAAACTCGAATTGTCGCCAGCCACCACTTTGCTGATCGAGAGCCGCGGCCGACACCGCGAGTTGGTTTTTGATGAGAACCTTGTTGGTATCCACCTCGACTCGGCTCCGATCCCACGAGCCGAAGCCATACCGAAGGTTCGTGCTGTCGCGATGCGTCACCGCGAGTTTGGACGTCTGGTTGAGCAAGCCGCCGGGTGCGCCGACCCCGAAGAGAATGCTGTTGGGCCCGCGGGTATCGTCGAAACGCCCGACCCGATAAGGATCCATATTGGTGATACTCGTAAAATAATCCATGCCTTGGCTGGCCGCGAGCCCACGAATGGCGGTGCGGGTGAGCAGATTTTCACCGGAGATGGTGGGATTCTGGCCGAAGCCGGACTGCCACGCGTTGGTATCCATCTCAGAATTGACCGTGTATTCTAGGATGCTCGCGAGGTCGGTGAGTGCGAGGTCGTCGAGAAACTCTTTGGTGAACACGGAGACCGAACCCGCCGTATCGCGCAGTTTCGTGTTGAGCCGACTACCGGCGAGGGTGTTTTCGGCGAGATAGCCCACATCCTGGGTCGTGTTGACGGTGAAGGGGCTCAATTCCACAACGGGCCCCGGGGCCGGGGCGGTGGTGGTTGGCCGAGTGGCGAGCTGGGCGACGGCGGTAGGCGCGGGGGCGAGGAAGACGGCGAGGACGGCGGAGAGGCAACGGGCAAGTGGAGCGGGCAGTGGGCGGGGCATCGGGTGGGTGGAGCGAGTGATTTGAGAGAGAGGTCGGAGCCCAACGATTGAGGAACCAGCCGATGGGGGAAATTCCATGCTTTGGGCAAACGGAGAATTACTCGAAAGGGACCAGCGAGTCTCTAAGATACGCGGGAATTTTCCGAGCCCTGAAAACGTGCGTGGGCGAGTGCCGTGCTGCGAACGGCCGCTGCCGGCTGATTTTGACGCGGACGATGCGTTGGACCCATGGCGGCGGTTGGGCGAGTGGCGGCGGCAAGGCGTTGGGGGGCCGCGGTCGGGCTTGGTCTGGACGTGTACCTAGTCGCCCACCCCGATGGCGAAACCGGCGAAAAATACGTGCTCTGCCGGAGCGCGGCCTGATTGGAGAAAGAACGCGCCATGCACCAGCGCCAAAGCGCCGGCCGGACCGCGGTGGTGGCGAAGATCAACGCTGGGCTGAGCCCCACTCCGCAGCCCGATCTGGAGCGGATGGGCCGGAGAAATGGCCGGGCCTTGGGCAAATATCCTGCCGCGGCGACCGGCGGGCAGGCCCGCGGACAAAGCGACCCCGCCGGTCGTGCGGTCGGGCTGCAAATCGCGAGCGACATGGCGACCGGTCCAAAAGCGCGCCGGCGAAAAGGCGCGTAGTGGCTGCGCACCTACTGCGAGGAAACCGATCCGGCGCAACTGTGGCGCTGGTGTCGCCAACGGGTGCAGGCGGGGGTGGCGTTTCGCGCGGTCACGCGCGACCTCGGGTGCGGGCCCATTTATCATTAACGAGATTACCGCGGACCGGCCTACATTTTGGTGGGCTTCCTCATCCTCGATCTGGGGCGTGCGCTCGAACCATGGATGGACGCCAAGGCCTGGACACCGCACGCGGCCGTTCCGCAAGAATGGCGCCCGCATCAAAAGCATGGACGTGCGGCTAGCCATCCTGGCGTAAGCTCAGGCGCTTCGTTACACGGGCCACGGTTGGCAGGACCAAGCATCGCCGGTTTGAGGGCAGGAAGAATTTCTTGGTAGGAAAATTTTCCACGTCCCGGAAATAAATTTGCTTTTCCCCGATGGTGGCGCGTTCCGTTTTCCGCGATGCACTGCGCTCCGGAGGAAGCTCAACAACCAGCCAGGCAGAGGCCGCATGGGTTATTTTCCGAAAAACAATCCTACCAACAAAATCCGCCTGCCCCAATTTCCGATGATGGTTGGAAGTTTTCGGAGGTCCCCTTGGTCGCAATCTTGGCGTGATTTCAAACCCGTCGTTGCACAAAGGCCAAACCCGGAATCACGGAGGGATTAATGCGTGGAGCGTCCATCGAAGTGGCGCCCGACCCTATTTAAAAACGAGTAGCGGGCAAACGCCGCGAGCTGACCACCGAGTTGCGCCGGCGCTTCGGCGCCACGCCCGAGCCCGCCACGGCCCGGCGGTTTGCCCACCTCGGCCCTTGCCTGCCCAAGAATCCGCGCGAAATCTCGAGGGTAGTGCCGAAAGCCAAAGGTTGAATCGCGCCACCACTGCTCGTGAGTTATCTGATTTTTCGAGCGGCGGAACGTGGGCTAAAACTAACGACCTACCCGTATTATCTATCGGCTGGAATCAGCGGCGACAAAGGGAACCGCGAAAGCGAGGCAACTGGGGTTTCAGGAGGGAGAGGGCAGCAGGAGCGAACCGCGACCGGCAACTATGTGATGAAGTTCCGTTCGCTAACGGCCGCCCTGTTCCGTGCGCGCGGAGCGATCGACATCCTCTTCCCAGCGGGCCAAGCCCGCCACGAGGTCAGCCACCCGCCCGGGTTCGCGCGGGGCGAGATTGTTCTTCTCGCCGATATCCCGGGCGAGATCGAATAATTGGGGCGGGCTGTCACCTTGTTGCACGAGCTTCCACGGTCCGCGCCGGGCCGCCTTCGTCGCATCGGCTCGCCAAAAAACCGTTCGTTCTGCCAGCAATTTCTGTGCAAAGAGGACGGGAGCAAGGTCGACGCCATCGTGTTGGGGCGGCTGCACGCCGGCTAGGTTCAACAGCGTCGGAAACAAATCGAAACTCAGCGCCGTCTCCGCACTCACGCCGGCGGCAATCCTCCCCGGCCACCAGGCAATCGCCGGCACCCGGTGGCCGCCTTCGAACAACTCGGCTTTCTGTCCCCGCAGCGGACCGTTGCTCGAAATGCGCCGATATTTTGTCCCGTAGGTGAGATAGCCGCCATTGTCTGATGTGAAGAAGACCAGCGTTTTCCGGTCCAAGTCCAGGCGACGCAACGCCGCGACGATGGCGCCGACACTTGCATCGAGCGACTCAACCATCGCCCGCACGTGCGGCGCGACATTGCCGGGATCCGGGATGACGCCCCACTTGTCCGTCTCGTAATCCCTCGACTCGACGCGGTGAGGCGGGTCCTGCGGGCCCTGCCACGGAAAGTGAATCGCGAGATGCGGCACGTAGAGAAAAAAAGGCCGGTCGCGGTGGCGCTCGATGAAATCGACGCTGGAGCGCGTCAACAGATCTGCCGTGTAGCCTTTTTCCGCCACCCGCTGCTCGTTGTGCCACCAGTCTTCCCCGCCCTCACGGTCGCGGTGCGTGTGGTGATCGCCATCGCCGGAGAGCAGTCCTCGGAATTCGTCGAATCCCTGGCGAGTGGGCAGAAAGGGCGCCTGGTAACCGAGGTGCCATTTCCCAAAGGCGGCGGTTGCGTAACCGCCGTCTCGGAGGAGTTCCGCCAAGGTGATCGCGGCCAGGGGCAGTCCCTCACCCCGGCCGGTACTTCCACTCAAGGCGGTCTCGAATTTGCGGCCGAAGCGATTCTGGTAGAGGCCCGTGAGCAACGCGGCGCGGGTCGGCGAGCACATCGCGCCGTTGCTGTGGAAATCGGTGAAGCGAAGACCTTCTGCCGCCAGTCGGTCGAGATGGGGCGTGCGGTGGACTGGGTGGCCATACGAGGCGAGGTCTCCGTAGCCGAGATCATCCGCGAGGATGATCACAAAATTGGGACGTTGGGCGTCGGCCGCGGCGGCGGACGCCACTGCCGCCACTCCGACGGCCGCCAACCACCACGCCCCGCGAATCCAGCACGGAAGGAAAGAGATTGTTTTGTTCATCGTAAAGTTGGCGGCATCCCGAGTTTAAGATTCACCGCATTCCACGTTTATCTGTGACGCGTTTCTCAAGAGATGAGCGATTTTCATTTTCACGGATTACGTGAAAAAACCTCTGAGATGCAGTTTCGTGAGGGCGATTAATTTGACCGGGGGATGTTCACTTCCGGCTATCGCCCGCGGTCCGCCGCCCACCGGTGGCCAGCGGCGACCAACGCGGCGGCGCGGGCCCCGAGTTCCTGCGCGGTGACGGTCTGCGCGGCGTCGGCGATGCGGTTGCGCGTTTCCGCCGTATCCACCGCGTGATCATACAACTCACGGTCGGTGACAAATCCGGTGGTGAGATCGCGCCACTCGACATAGCGGTGTCGCGCGGTGCGGAGCGTGTAGCCCATGTGCGTCGCCATGCCATAGGACGGATGCGGGTGCTGGGAAATCGCCAGGTCCTTGCCTGGTTGACTGGGGTCGCGCAACCACGGCACGAGGCTCCGGCCCTCGACGCCGGAGGCCGGCGGCAGTCCGCCGAGTTCCGTCAACGTCGGGTAGAGATCAATTAATTCGACGAGGCCCGCCGCCCGTGCTCCGGCCCGGGCCACGCCGGGTGCGGCGACGATCAGCGGCACCCACGTATCGATTTCGTAGTTGGTCGTCTTGCCCCACAGGTTGTGCTCCCCGAGGTGAAAACCATGATCGCTCCAGAAAACCACGAGGGTGTTCGTCGCCAAGTCGAGGCGGTCAAGTTCGGCCAGCACGCGGCCGACTTGCGTATCCATAAAGCTGATGCACGCCAGATAGCCATGGCGGAGTTCGGCGATCTGCGCCGCAGGCAGAGGACCTTGTTTGGGCACACCGGAGTAGCCGCGCAATTCGTTCCACGGATGGCCGGCGATCGCGGGCGCGCCCGCCGGGAGGCGGCTCGGGTTGGGCGCGCTTAGTTTGGAGCGATCGTACAGATCCCAGTATTTCTTCGGCGCGTTGAACGGCAGGTGCGGTTTCCAAAATCCAACCGCGAGGAAAAACGGCTCTCGTTTTCCCGCCAGCGCGCCCAGCTTTGACACCGCGGCTGCGGCGATGCGGCCATCAAGGTAGGCCTCGTCCGGCACGTCGAGACATTGCACGGCACCGCCCTTTTCTTTCGGACCGGCCGGATCACCGGGCACGACCCAATCGCGCCAATGCGGGCCCTCGGCAAACACCGGCGGTTCGGACCACGAGACGGGATCGGCAAACGGAAACGGTGGTTTCGCGCCGGATTCGTTATGAAAGATCTTGCCGACTCCCACCGCGGTGTAGCCGTGCCGCTTGAAATGCTGTGGCAGCGTGACGACGTCGGGCAGGGTTTCGCGGAAGTGCGTCTTCAGATCCCACACTTTCAGTGTGTCGGGCCGGCGTCCGGTCATCACCGAGGCGCGCGAAGGGTTGCAAACCGCCTGCTGCGCATAGGCGCGTTCGAAGAGCACACCGCGGCGCGCGAGCGCGTCGAGGTGCGGGGTCTTCGCCTCGGCCGAGTCGTAGCAGCCGAGGTCGGGACGCAGATCATCGGCGGCAATGAAGAGAACGTTGGGACGGCGCGCCTCCGGGGCGGAAACCCCGACTGACGTGAGGCCGCCCGCCGCGATCATGGCACCGAGCGCTAAACGACGGACGCGGGAGAAAAAAGCGGGAGAACGGGGCATTTGCAGAATGGGCAAAGGGAGGCTGTCCGACTTGGTGGCGCTGACGCAAGCGGCGCAAAATCACCGCGGGTTCGGGCGCAGCCGATCGCGCTCGACCCCGCTCGCCCAGTCCGCGAGCGCTGTATTCATACGCGCAAGACGCTCCGGATGCTGGCCGGCGACGTCGGTCGTCTCCAGCGGGTCGAGCTGCAAATTATATAGGGCAGGCAGCAAGGCCGAGTCGCCCGCGACCGCGTTGCGCGTCACGTAGGGTCGCACGAGCTTCCACTCTCCTTCGCGCATCGCCGCGTTGTGCGTGTAATTGGGCGCGCCGCGATTCCATTGCCAGAAGCGTGGCCGGCGGGGGCCAGCATCACGTTCCTGGAGCAGGCCGGCGAGGCTGGCTCCATCCAATGGCGGACCAGACGGACGCTCCAGCCGGCAGAGCTCAATTAACGTGGGCACGATATCGGTGAAGTGCGCGACGACATCGGTGGAGCGGGGGCGCAATGTTCGGGGCCACGACACGAGCAACGGCACACGAATACCACCCTCGAAAATTTCGTATTTTGTACCGCGCCGCTGTTGATTGAAACGCGGACCTGCCAGCGGATCCGGTCCGTTGTCGCTGGCAAAAATCACGATGGTGCGCTCGCGCAGACCGAGTTCCCGGAGCGCCGCCAGCAGTTCACCGATGCCGCGATCCATGATCTCGATCATCGCATACACCGTCGCCGCATCCCGGGAAATCCCATGATCCAAGTAGCGTTGAATCGTTTCCGCCGGGGCGCCGAGCGGCCGATGCGGCGCGTAATGCGCGAGGTGCAGAAAGAAGGGGGCGGCGCGGTGCCGCCGTACAAAATCGATCGCCCGTGCGGACAGTTCGTCCGTGAGGTAGCGGGATTCGAAACGGGTGTTTTTGCCCTGCACATCGAGATCGTAGCCAAAGTAGGACGCGATGTTCTCACCACCGATGAAACCCGTGAATTCCTGAAAACCGCGCTGGCGGGGATGCCACTCGGCGCCCATCCCGAGGTGCCATTTACCGACCAATCCCGTCGCATAGCCGCGGGCCAGAAAAAGATCAGCCAGGGTGATTTCGTCGCGCCGCAGCCGCGTTAGCTCCGGCTCGGTCGTCATCGTCAGGGAAACGACTCCGGTCCGGTGCGGATACCGTCCGGTGAGCAGGGCCGCTCGCGCTGGGGCGCAGACGGCGGACGCCGAATAGCCCTGGTTGAACCACACCCCATCGCCGATGAGACGATCCAGATTAGGCGTGCGGCTGAGCCCGCCATTGAAACACGAGAGATCTCCCAGCCCCATGTCGTCGGCGAGGATCAGGATGACATTGGGAGATGCTGGCGGCGCTGGTGCGGCGGCGACGTTGACCGTGAACAGCGCTGCGAAGGCCAGCGGACGAACGAGTGAAATCCAGCGGGTTGCAGGCATGGCGACCTGAGAAGGCGAAAAGGCGTCCGACGCGAATGAAAAAATCAAATTTCAAAATCGACCGTCGATGCCGAAAAAGACGCCGGCGCCGTTGAAATTCGTTCCCTGCCGGCGGCTCGGCTCCTAAGAAACAGCGTTCGTAAAACGTTCCTGCGCTGCGTACGGGTGGTTTCTTTCGGTCACGGCTAAAATCCGATTTTGGGGCGGGGGGCTGATAAGAAAACTCCCAGCCAGCGATCCGCGCACCGCCAGCATGGGTTTGGCTGCGCAACGAGTAGTCAGGATATTCGCCGTTGTAGCCGTCGTCGCGTCCAATCGGCACGAGGCCGAGAACATTGCTGACGATGTAGTCTCGGATGCTTTTTTGGAAGGTGCCGACCGACACCACGCCGACCGGCTCGAAGCAATCCCCGTCTCCAAGCGGTGCCTCAGTCCCGGTCTACGCGCCATCCTCCCAAGGGTTGCCCTTCCCTTTCACCTGTGCGCAGAGCGTCGCGTAATTTTCCAGCAACACGCCGCGGCAGGCGATCCAGCAGCCCGCGCTGAAATACGCATCGTCGCGCCAAAACGCCTCGCCGCCGCTCTCCTGCGCGTGGTGGACACTATTCATCTGAACCCAGTGCGGGCTGGAATCGTTCCCGCCGAGCAGGTCGCCCAGTTTCGCTGGAGCAGCCTTGCCCGATTTGTCCGAGGGCCGAGGCCGGGCTGGCTTTCGGCGGGACCCTGGTTGAACGAACTGCGCCCAGAGGATTCGGCATAAGGTTGGACGTATCCCATTGGGCAGCTCAGCTCCCTGGCCGGCGATCCAGTGGAATAGGAAAAGCGTGGCTTCAATGAGATTTCTCGAGGCTGGGCCATCGGCACCTGGGCAGGGAAAAAGGCGGTCGCCCGCGAATAACGGCAAAGGGCGTTGGCACTGGATCTGCCTCGGGACGAAATTCCTGACCTCAAGGAAGCTCGCTGGCAATTCGTGCTCGACAAGGCGCTGTCACCACGCTGGAAAAATCGGGACGACCTTGTTCAGACCCGAAGGTCTCCCCGGTGGAAGGTTGAAATGGCATTCATCCTGAGAAAGCAGGCCGGCGCACCGTACCGGTGGATCGCCGAAAAACTGCAGATGGGTTCGCCGCTCTCAGCGCGGGTGGCCGTTCGTCGATTCGTTAACAGGTATCAGGCTGCCCCCTCGGATTTCCCGCTCGGAATGGTGTACCGCTGTCATCGTGGCGGTCGTTGTCATCGCCACCAGCGTAGTACGAATCAGTCGCCGAGTTACGCACCCTTGCCGAAGCTTCACGGTTCGCCGCTCTCAGCGCGGGTGGCCGTTTGTCGGTTCGTTAACAGGTATCAGGCAGACCCCGTCGGATCGGCCCCGGGCATGATGTTTGCACGGTCGCCGTCCAAAAGTTGGAAGGCGCCACCGATGCGGAGTTGTTGCGTCGCTGCGCGGCGGAGCAGCGTGCGCTGGTGACGCTGGATATGGATTTCGCCAATCCGTTGGTTTATCCGCCCGCCCGCCACGCGGGGGTCGCCGTCCTACGGCTGCCGCGCAAGCCTACGCGCGCCCATCTCGATCACGTCATCGCCACACTGGCGGAGGCGCTCCGCGGGCAATCGCTGGAACGGGCGCGCTGGATCGTCGAAGCCGGACGTATCCGCATCCACCTGCAAGAGCGCTGACCGAATTACGGTGTCGGAGGATCCGCGAAGAGTTTTGTGGAGTAATAACGTTCGGCGCGGTCGTAGAGGATGGTGACGACCTTGACGGTGGGCGAGAGTTCGCTGGCGGTGCGGAGGGCGGCGGTGATGTTCGCGCCGCTCGAGGTTCCGACGATCAAGCCGAATTCGCGGCTCAGGCGGCGCGTCATCGCGAGGGCGTCGGCGCTGGAGATTTTGACGACGCCGTCGAGTGGGGCGTCGCGGAGCAGCGGCGGAACGTAGCCGCCGGCGACGCCTTCGATGAGGTTACAACAGGGCATTTCACCGGAGAGCATGGCGGCCTCGGCGGGCTCCATCGCGAGGGATGCGTGTGGCGGCACGAGCGGCTTTGAGCGCGCGGCCGTAACCGGTGAGCGTGCTGCCGGCGCCGTAGCCGGCGACGAAGGCGTCGGCTACGGCCGTCGAGCTGCGCGAGGATCTCGTGACCGGTGGCGACTTCGTAGTCGAGGGTGTTGAGGGGATTCTCGAATTGGCGGGGGAGAAAGATGCGTGGGTCCTGCGCGGCGAGTTGGAGGCTGAGTTCGATGCCCGTGGCGTAGCCCCGGTTGGCGGCGAAGAGTTGGACCTCGCCACCGAGTTGGCGGATGAGGTGGCGGCGCTCGACGCTCGCGGATTCGCTCATGAGCATTTTGACGCGATAGCCTTTGGCGGCACCAACCATGGCGAGGGAGATGCCGGTGTTGCCGCTCGTGCACTCGAGGATCATCGAGTCGGGGCGGAGGAGACCGCGCTCCTCGGCGTCCTCGATAATGGCGAGGGCGAGACGGTCTTTGATGGAGCCGCTGGGATTGAGGAACTCGGCCTTGGCGTAGAGCGTGCGACCGGTTTCTGGAAAGTGCAGCGGCAGGAGCGGCGTGCAGCCGATGAGCGTGAGGACGGGCGGGCGGGGGCGGGTCAGGGTGTGGTGCGGGGGTTTGGTGTGGCGCAAACAGGGCGCTGGGGAAAGCGCCCGTCCGTTGGGTTGGGGGCAAGGCGGAGGGCGTGTTCTGCGCCTACAGGGTCCAGAGTTTTTCGAGAGGGACGGCGAGGAAGCGCGGGTCAGCGAGCGGGAGAGTGCTCGTTCCAGAGTGGAAGAGGATGCCACCTTTGAAATCTTTTCCGCATTGGTCGGCGAGGCGGCGCAGGCCGGCGCCGTCGGACTCGTGGACGGTGGCGGAGGCTTTGACCTCGACGCCCCACGTTTGGCGTCCACGCGTGATGACGAGGCCCACCTCGACCTGATCTTTATCGCGATAGTGGCAGAAGCGCAGGTCGGGATCGGTCCAGCTGGCTTGGGCAACGAGTTGTTGCACGACGAATGATTCCAGCAGGTGGCCGAAGCGGTCGCGGCGGGTATTCCAATCGGCGGCGTTCAAGCCGGCGAGGGTGGCGGCGAGGCCGCTGTCCAGGAGGTGGATCTTGGGCGTCTTGATGAGGCGTTTGGCCTCGTTGCGGTGCCAGGCAGGGAGGCGGCGGACGAGGAAGAGACGTTCCAGAATCGCCAGATAGTTTTCGACGGTCTGGCGATCGAGGCCGAGATCTTGGCTCAGGTTGGAGGTGTTGAGGAGTTCGGCGGTGCGGAGGGCGAGCAGCGCCAGCAGACGGGCGACGACGGTGGCGTCTTTGACGCGGGCGATGTCTTGCACGTCGCGCTCGACGAGCGTGCGCAGGTAGGCGCGGTGCCACGGGCGGGCGCGGTCGGGCGCGCGCGTGAGTGGCTCGGGGTAACCGCCGGCGACGAGCCGCTCCGCCAGCGTGGGCGAGGCGGTGCGCGACTCGCCCTTGATCTCACGCTTGAGCCCGCCGGCGAGCAGTGTGTCGAGAAACGCACCGGGGGCGCGGTTTTTCTCCGCCTCCGTGAGTGGGTGAAGCGAGAGTATCTCGATGCGGCCGGCGAGCGACTCGCTGAGGCGAGGCAGGAGGAGGAGATCGGCGGAACCGGTGAGGAGGAAACGGCCGGGGCGGCGATCGCGGTCAACGGAGAGCTTGATCGCGCGGAAGAGTTCTGGGACGCGCTGGACCTCGTCGAGCGTCACCGGATCCGGCAGCGTGGCGACGAAGCCCGCGGGGTCGTCGCGGGCGGTGCGGAGCAGGGTCTCGTCGTCGAAGCTGACGTAGTTTCGGCCGGGGCTGCCGAGTTGCGCGAGGGTGCTCTTGCCGCATTGCCGCGGGCCGACGAGTGCGACGACGGGGGTGTCTGACAACGCCTCGGCGAGGCGTGTATGCAGCGGGCGGAGGTAGAGTTTGGAGGAGGCGTCCATGGGCGGGATTAGGCTGCGTCTGATTGCGGGATAGGAGAGCGTCTGATTGTAGGTTATAAAAGCGTCTGATTGCGGGATGTAAAGGCGTCTGATTACAGGGTGAAAGTGAGGAGACAGGTGCGCGGAAGTCGGGCGCAGCGGCGGGTTGGTGGTTCGGCCGGAGGGGCGACATTCCTGCCGCCCAAGCACGGTGACAGGAATATCGCCGGTCCGGCGGGCTTGTGACCTCTGGGGGCGGGACCATGAAACTAACCACCACAACAGTGAAAGTCTGCTCGACCGAATTAAACGATTCGTGGTCGAAGGAATCGGTCACGGACGGTTGCCGCGAGGCACTACCGGAAAGCACGACCGAAGTCTGAACGGGCCATCCGCAATGAAAATGAATCCCATCGAATGAGCTCCGAAAATTTAACAACCGGTGAGCCGGGCCGCTCCACAGACGGGCAAGGCTGTCAGGGTCGGGCAGGGCAGTCCCGCCAGGACGTAGGCCCTCAATCGTTGATGTCCGATCAACGCACCGGCGGAGTCAGCGGGGGCGGCGGGTTGGGAAGGGTGGTTAGGTTACATTCACGGAATGAGGGGATCGAGCTACTCGGTTTTTCCGTCGTATGGCGGCAAGACCTGAAGAGCAAACGGTGGTATCCGCACGGGGAGCCCAGCGCGAAAAGTCAGGCGAAGGTGCGAGACAAAGTGCGAGCAGTGCTGGAAGTGCGCACGCGAAACCAAGTGGCGGTGGCGGTGGTCCGAAAGGTCAACCAGATCACCCGCGGCTGGGCGGGTGCGTTTCATTACGGCAACAGCGCGCACGTGTTTGGCCAACAGCAGACCTTCGTGCGCAACCGGCTGCGGCGGTGGCTGTGGCGAAAGTATAGCCGCACCCACGGGCTCTTCAGATTCTTCACCGACGACCGACTGGCAGGCCAATCCAAGCTATGGAACTGGCCGCTCACCGCGGCTTGGCAACGATGAACTCCGCTGAAACCAATCCGAAAGAACGGGGACTCGGTAAGCCGTGTGGGGAAAAACCGCCTGCACGGTTTGACGAGGGGGAGGGCAGCGTGCCGGGTGACCGGCTCGTTGCTCTCTCTACGCTTCTCGTGGATGGGCGATTGGTTCGGCCGAGTTCAAGGCGGACCTGAGGAAGGAATTCACCGCCCGGGCGGCCGGCAGCGGGGGCTTGGAGCTGCGCGGAGCCGATGGTGAAGCGCACCGTGAAATGCGCGCCCTGCTCTGGGAAGACCCGCTTGGCCAGCTGGCGAAACGGCTCAAGGTGGCGCTCGATCGCTTGCCGGCCCGGAAGTCGGCGGAACCAAAAGTGCGGCTCGCGGCCGCGATGAAAGCCGTGTCATCGGTCTCGAATGTCTGGCTGGCGGAACGGCTGAAGATGGGCCGGCCGGCGAGTGTCAGTCAGTATGTGCGGCGGTTCCGACTGCGTGGCGGAGCGAGCGCGAGGTTGTTCAAGGCGCCGGTGTCAAGAATCACTACGTGACTCCTTCGGCTATTTCGACGGCGCCGCCGTGGGGGTGGGTTGGGCGGGGCGAGGGGAACGGCGGCGGCGGGTTTCGGGGGCGTCGGTCGCGAGCCGGGTCGCGGGTGCGCGGGTGGGGTCGTCGGTGGGGGTGGCGCGGGCAGCTTGGGCGGCGGCGAGGGCGCTGGCTTGGGCAGCGGCGGCGGTTTGGGCAGCGGCGAGGGCGCTGGCTTGGGCGGCGGCGAGGGCTAGGGAAACACCGTAGCTGCGCCGAGGCGGTCAGACGGGTTAATCGCATCACCCGCGGCTGGTTCAACCCCTACCCCTACGGACACTCCACGCGTGGGTTTGGCCGCCAGCAAGTCTGGTTGCAAAATCCCGTGCGGCGGTGGCTGTGGCGCAAGTATGACTGCAAACATGGGCTGTTCAGTTTCTTCACCGACGAACGTTTGCTCGGACACTATCAACTCTGGCCGCTGCCTCGGACGTGCGCGTGGTCCCGATAGTTTTGCGACGTATGTTCTCGGAAAGCCGGATGCGGGAAATCCGCGCGTCCGGTTTGATGAGGGGCGGGAGCTGGCCGATGCACCTCGGTCAGATCCTGCCTACTCTACCCCCTTTGGCTATTGCTCGGAAGCCCTCGGCACCGACGTAGCGGCCGGGGGTGAGGACGTGGCCGTGCGCGGCGATTTCGGCGGTGGTGGCGGATTTGCAGAAGCCGGGGATGTCGGCGTAAGTGGTTACCACGTGAGAGGTGATAGGTGCTCGTGATTTTATCGAGTTCGGCGTCGGTCAGCTCGCGGTGGACGCGGTCGATAAGGGTGCCGAGTTTGCGGGCGTCGATGAAGAGCGTTTGCTAATCACTCCATTGATGTCTTCCAGACAGAACGGGGTCTCACGCGGAGGCGCGGAGGGCGCGGAGATGTTTTTGGAATTCAGGTTCATTGACGTAACTGCAAATAAATTTGGGGCTGCTTCCTTCTGTGAAGATCCTTCACGCCTAGGTCAGCTCCTGCCTACTTTACCTCCTCTGGCTATTGCTCGATCGGCGGGACAAGACCTCCCTCATGTATCCCGGCGCGGACGAGTATCAGGGAAAACTCTATGTCGGGTATACCATCCTGCCAAAGGGAGGAACAGATGCCCCGATGCTCGCCGTGGTGCCGGTAAGCTCGCTGGCCGGCTCGTCCCCGACCATCAAACGCGCCACCGATGTGCCGTTGGGCCGCCTGAGGGGCCGATGATCGTCGCAGTCTCTTAAGACAGAAACGAAACTGCGAAACACCTTGCGTCGTTCGACGGGCGGGAGCGAAGAGCGGGCGGACGAATCAGTTCGTCCCCAATTCGGATAAGAGTGCCTCCGCGCAGGCGCGGGCGAAGGCGGGTCGTTGATTTCGACGGCTTGCTCGATCACGGGGATGTCGGAGCGGAGGCGCGAGCGGAGCGAGGCGAAGAGCGCGGCATCGGCATCGGGCAAGTGGAACGGTTTTCCGGGGCGCTAATGAGGGCGCTCTGCCCAATTTGGAAAAATCCCATGCGGAGACCCTTCGTTCCCGCCTCAAGCAGCTGCAATCCTGGCATGAGAAAGCCCGGGCGTTGCTGCCGATCGCCCGGACGTTTCTGAAGCTCGCGCCGGGTTAAGCCCCAGGATGATCCTATTTTCCTCAGCCTCGTTGCTTCCGAGCGGAAGCGACGGTGCGAAGCGGTGAGTGCAACCTTTTCCCAGCTCGAATAGCGCGCCATTCAAAACTCTTTCATGAGCGTCGATTAGCGGTTCCTCGTTCTGCAGTTTGCAGGTTGAACGCACCACAGACATGAGGGTTTGATCCCTTTTTCAGGCCGCAGACTACCTCCGCCCGCCAGCTTTGCCCACACTTCGCCGTGCTCGCCTACGCCCGCCTACCTCTGATCTCCGCTAAGCGGTTTAGTTCAAACGAACCAAATTGAGATAATCCCACACGGTGCGCCTCACGGCTTTGCCGCGAGGCCCTCGGCAACGGCGAGCAATCGCTGGTTGGAATCGAATGAAAGAAATTCGGAGGCGCCGAGGTATTTTGCTGTGGCGACGTGCAGGACATCTAGAAACCGGTGGCCGCCACCGATCGTCTGCTGAGCGGAGATTCGCTCAGCAATATTGATCACTTCAGCCCAGTCCGCTGGCACGACCACAAGAGCACCGTCATCGATATTCGACTGCAGCTTAGCCAAGGCTCCCAAACCAGTCTTGCGACCATAGCCCTGATTGGCGTCCCGGCTGTGGCGGAATATTTGAAATCGCACCGACTGGCGAAATTCGCCGAGCAACAACGCCGAGACATGCAGCGGTTCCTTCATCCGCTGATAGTGGGCAATGGCGGCGGACGAAGTGCTTTGCGCCACATAGAGCGCACAAAGAAAGGAAGTATCCAGATATGCGGTCACGACAGGCCTCCCAACTCTGCTTCACGCATCGCCTGGACTTCAGCCACAGTAAATGCCTTATGGCCCCAAACTGCGCGCAACTGACCCGCGAAGTCGATCTTCACGGGCTTGCTGGGCGCGGCTCCAGCTGGCGTCAACCGGGCAAAGCGCCGCCCGCGCTTGATAATCTCGACGGACTCTCCGTTTTCGAGCCACGCCGACACTCGTCGGAAATTATTTCGAAGATCAGCCACGGTTGCGGTTCTGCTATTCATGATAGAAAAATCTATCATGGATTGATATCGCGTCAAGTCGGGAAGGCGGACTCATTGCAAAAAACCGCTACTGTTTCTGACCCCGTACGTTTTCGGCACAATCCGCTTCACGGAGGATCAAATGTCGCTCTTCACGGGCATGAACATCGTGTAAAGTATTGATGGGAGAATTGGACGAATAACGGCTGGTATTGAAACAGAAAATCCGAGCCAATCTGATGCGAATTGCTGCTTACGCCAGGCCAACCCCGCAATTCCGTACCAGCGGATGTCTGACATCGGGTTTGTCCCGATATTCAACACCCAACTCTCAGCGGGCACCTCTTGTTTACCATTTATTTCATTTCGAATTGAACTCGCCAGAAACTTACTTTTAGGGCCGCCCGTGCCATCCCTTTCTACCGCAACCCGACCACCGCCGACGCGACGTCCGGCGCCGTTCGCGGAGATGGCCGGGAGAGGGATCTCGTCGCGTTCGAGGAATCGGTGGTGGGCTTCTTTATCGATGCGGCCGACCTGCTGGGCGTGCCCAAGTCGGTGGCGGTTCGTTATGGGATCGTGTTTGCGTCGCCCCAGCCGCTGAGTTTTGCGGACATCGAGGCCCGCGGGACTTTGAGCAAAGGCTCGATCAGCCAGGGTCTGCGGGTGCTGCGGAAGATGGGGCCATCAAAGAGGTTTCGGCGCCAGCGGACCGGTCGGAGCTGTTACCCCCGATTTGGAGATGCGCCGGCCCATCCAGCGTTTTTTGGAGCAACGTTTACAGAAGCAACTCGACGCGGGGAAGTCTCGGCTAGGCGATCTGCAGCGCGCTCTGCCCAATTTGGAAAAATCCCATGCGGAGACCCTTCGTTCCCGCCTCAAGCAGCTGTAATCCTGGCATGAGAAAGCCCGGGCGTTGCTGCCGATCGCCCGGACGTTTCTGAAGCTCGCGCCGGGTTAAGCCCCGAGATGATCCTAGCTTCCTCAGCCTCGTTGCTTCCGAGCGGAAGCGACGGGGCGAAGCTGTGAGTGTAACCTTTTCCCAGCTAGAATGGCCCGCCATTCAAAACTCTTTCATGAGCGTCGATGAGCGGAGATAAGCGGTTCCTCGTTCTGCAGTTTTTAGGTTGAACGCACCACAGACATTAGGGTTTAGCCCTTTTTCCGGCCTCCGAAAATCCGTGACATCCGTGGTTAAAAATTCTGAATCCGACCTTCGGCTTTTGGCTATTTTCAGCCTGACAGATTTAGACCAGCTTGATGAGCGCACCACAAAGGGCAGGGGCTGACCCCGTTGATTGTTCGCCGCCTCGTTCTGACTGAACAGGACTGTAACGACTACTTGAGAACTGGGGCTAAATTGGAGAACTGTAAAAAAGACCACAAATGGACTTGAACTAGACTAAAAACGGACCGATATTCAACCCATGCTTAAAACACTAACAGTATCTCAAGCGAAACCCCGTCTGGGCCACCTACTTGACCAAGCAGGAAAAGGCGAGTCGGTCTATCTGCGGCGCAAAGAGCGCCTCTACCGGATCGAACCCGTAGCAGAAGTAGAGCCGATCCCCAATCACCCGTTCGGTTTCTTCACCTTGGACGAAGGAGACCCGATGGTTGCCCTAGCCAACACATCCCCTGCCTACTTCCCTCCGCAATGACCACTGTTCGCCAATGGGACATCGTGCAGTTTCGGATTCGTCCGCAAGACCGCGAAGTGCATCCAGGCGTGGTCATCTCCGGCGAAGAGTGGTGCGCGTCCGGTCATACCACCAACGTCAATGTTCTGGCGTGCTTTAAGAAAGTGCCAGCCGATTCTGTGAAGTCGCATCAGGTGGTGCTCAACGGCGCGGACGGTCTGGAATTCCAGACCACCGCCGACTGCCGTTTCTTTTACATCATCCCGAAGGAAACTATTCAGTCGGTTTCCGGCCGCGTGACTCAGGAGCGTCGCCGGGCTCTCGGACGTAAGATTAACGAGGTTCTGCGCCTGCTGCTGTGAATTGGCTCAAGCCTGTCTGAAGACAAAAGAGGCTCAAATGCGCCCCGACAAATCCACGTCTTTTCCAATGAAGGGCACACCACAGACATTAGGGTTTGACCCCTTTTTTCGCCTCCTGACGCTCGCGCCGGGTTAATCCCCGGCACAGTCACATTTTCCCCTGCCTCGTTGCTTTTAACCGGAAGCGACGGGGCGAAGCTGTGAGTGCAACCTTTTCCGAGCTCGAATGGCCCGCCATTCAAAACTCTTTCATTAGCGTCGATTAGCGGAGATGAGCGGTTCCTCGTTCTGCAGTTTTTAGGTTGAACGCACCACAGACATTAGGGTTTGACCTCTTTTTCCAGCCGGACATCCGTGACATCCGTGGTTAAAAACGCTGAGTCCGACCTTCGGATTTTGGCTATTTTCAGCCTGACAGATTTAGACCAGCTTGATGAGCGCACCACAAAGGTTAGGGGCTTACCCCGTTTTCTGTCCTTTCCGGCTCTAATGCGATCTTGACCTGATTCAAATTTGAACCACTATTGTTTTATGCCTAGTCCCACCGCATCCCAAGCTGAGTTAGCCGACTTGCTCGACGTAAAACGGACGCTGGCGAACTCGATGAAGAGCAGGCGTATCACTGTTGCGGGACTCGCAAAACAGCTCGGTACGGGACGCACCGCCGTGCGGCGGGCGCTCGACGCCAGAAACACGTCAACGACCTTCAAAACCATCCAGCGAAC
>CAMDOF010000104.1 GCA_945903465.1 Opitutus sp. GAS368 | reverse complement strand
CCGCTGCGAGCAGGCGCTCAAAATGGCGATCATGCATCGCAAGAACAGCCTCAGCTACAAGACGCTTAATGGCGCCCGGATCGGCGACATGTTCATGAGTCTGATCCACACCTGCCGGCTCAATCGGGTCAATCCCTTCGCCTATTTGCTGGCCCTGGCGAACCACCCCGAGGAGGTGAAGGCGCGGCCCTCGGACTGGCTGCCGTGGAATTATCCGAAGCCGGAAACCACCTCCGCGCCCGACCACGATCCGCCCGGCCAGCCGGCGTGAGCTCGTCTCGAGACGCGGTGCCCCGGTCGCCGCTCCCGTGGGTGGCCGAGATTTTTTACCTTCCGCAAGCCTGCCGAAGCTACATGAATCCGCATGGCGGCTTTCTGTGACTTCGGCCGCGGTAGCGTCTTGAGCTCTTGGCCGATGATTTCCAAAAGACTGACGGAAAAAAGACCCTTTGGGTTTTTTTTTGGCACGAACCTCGTGAGGAAGGGCGAGGGAAATAATCAGCGGTGGGTTGGCGATAGACTTTACAGGCCAGATCATGCAAAGATTTTATGTAACCTCATCCTCAATGAAACGACTTCCGCTCACGCTGATTGGCCTTGCTTGGTTTTTTATTTCGAACGTGGGAGGCGCAGAGTGGCGAATAGCCACCTACGCGGGTACGGGGGTGGCGGGTTTTAGTGGCGACGGCGGTCCGGCGACGGCGGCGCAGATCAATGATCCCTTCGGGCTGGTGAGGGGACCGGACGGTGCGTTGTGGTTTTGTGAATACAGTGGCATGCGGATTCGCAAGATCGCCCGAGATGGCACCATCACGACGGTGGCTGGCACGGGTGAGCGTGGTTATGCGGGCGACGGCGGACCGGCGCTCCAGGCTTCATTTAATCGTCCCCATGAACTGCGGTTTGACGCCGGTGGGAATGTTTTTATCGCCGACATGGTGAATCACGCCATCCGCCGGATTGATGCGCGGACGGGGATTATCACGACGGTGGCGGGTAACGGCCAGAAAGGCTACACAGGCGATGGTGGTCTGGCCGCGGCGGCGACGTTGAGTTCACCCCATAGCATTCAGTTTGGACCGGATGGGAATCTCTATATCTGTGACATCGGGAATAACGTGATTCGACTGATGGAGATGCGCACTGGAATGATTCGGACGTTCGCGGGCACGGGGACGGCGGGGGCGACGCCGGATGGAGCGCCGCTGGTGGGAACGCCCTTGCGGGGGCCGCGGTCGTTGGATTTCGATCGCGCCGGAAACCTCTGGCTTGTCACGCGTGAGGGCAACCAAGTGCTTAAGTTTGATCTCAAAGCGGGGCGGATTCACCATATCGCGGGTACGGGGAAAGCGGGATTTACGGGCAATGGCGGCCCGGCGAAAGAGGCGACGTTGAGTGGGCCTAAAGGAATTGCGATCGATCAGGCGGGGAATGCCTGGCTGGCCGACACGGAGAGCCACACGGTGAGGATGATTGATGCGAAGACGGGCCGTCTTGAATTGATGGCGGGAACGGGGAAGAAAGGAAATGGCGGGGACGGAGATCCGCTGCAGTGCGCGCTGGCACGCTTACATGGCATCTATGTTGATACGGATGGGGCGGTGTACATCGGCGACAGCGAGTCGCACCGCGTGCGGGTGCTGCGACGGAAATAACGGAAGGCGGCGCGATCTGGGATCAAAACGCGTGGTGATGCGGAGCGGGCGCTCTGGCGGGGCGCGCGGATGAGGCGGGGCCTGGATGAGTCCGCGAGCGGGACCGGTTTATTTTTTGGCGCTGGGTAAAATGGACACGTCGATGGCCGCCTCGTTTTAAAATTCGCAGGCGAGCCGCCGGGCGTTTGAACTATTTGGGACGACATTGAATGGGCCGATGGCGCTCAACTATTTTGACCCACCGCTGCTCAGTTAAACTGATTCGCCGGTGATATGCGTCCTTTTCCAAGGAGTTCCGGTTTTTTCCACGTGTTCAGAGGGGGAAACAGCGTTCATGCGCATGAACGACGGTCAATTTATGTGAGCAGCTTTTTTGGAGGTGGGTCAATTTATGTGAGCAGAAGCGGATCAGTTTAAGGGAGCGACATTGAATGTGAAGACGCACAAATGCGGGGATCGAGGATGCGAATTTCATGGTGGCGAAACCCCGCTGCCGCGATCTGAGCGCTCGTTACTTGGCGTTTGTTGATTCCGCGCCCGTCTTGATGACAGACGTAGGTTTCCCATTCGCGGAGGGCTTCGGCAACGGCGGTCGCAGGCGCGGCGACGATGCCGGCGACGATGCCGATAAACGCTTGGCAAAGGGATACTGGCCGGGGCCAAAGACCCACTTTTATCATACAAGATAGACAACAAAAGCCTTTGGCTGCCGCCGAGGCTCCACCACCGAACAGCTGGACGAAGATGTCCGCCGGCTCCACCAACACGAGCTGATCGGGGCGTTGGCCAGGGCCAACGGCCACGAGCTGGCGGGAATGTTCGTGGAGGCTCGTTCTGGTGGTCGGGCCGACCACCGCCCCGAACTGAAGAAGGCGGTGGCGGCGGGGCCTGAGGGTGACATCCTCGTGGGGTAGGCCCTCTCTCTTTTCAGCCGCAATGTCTGCGACATCTGCAACGACCCGCTCGCAATGGCCGATCAACTGGAGAAATCGGGGGCGAACCTGGCTAGTTTGAGCGAGTCGTTACCTGCCAATCCACGACGGCTTCCTAACGCGATCACGGCACCACGACAGGGTGGGCGAGACGTGAGTGATGCGTTTCGGGCTGCCACCGGCCCGGTGCCACGCATCCGCGGAAGTGATTTTTGGCGAAGTCCGCAGACCTCCCCGGTTGCGTGTTTTGGGGTTCATGGCTGGGCTTGGCAGATAGTCGATGATGTCTTTTCTGCCCGTAGAAAAAACGTTTGTCGTCTATGGCTTTGGCCCCTGCCCTGACGGGAAATTTTACCCATCGGACAGACCAGTTCCGTGCAAAAACGATGGTCCCAACATAAGAAAGCCAATGGTCGTAGCCCTGCCTTTCACGCTGCTCTGAAACGGTTCGAATTCAAAAATATCCCGTTTACGATAATTGCAGAGACCGATGGTGCCAAAGAAGCGGATCGGCTCGAGTGCCTGCCTTCCGTAAAGCAGAACTCACTTTCCCGCATGGGTACAACCTCACATTGGGTGGTAAATGGGGATCGTTCCCTTTGGGGTTTGGACTTAACGATCCCTCCTCTCCAATTTTCGGGGACGGCCTCAGTCGCAGGTTTGCCGAGGCGCGTTAATCTGCGCGGGGGAATCCTCTCGACCGCCTCCCCATTGCCGTTTTTCTGCCTCTATGCCCCGCCTCGCCGCCGTGTTCTTGATCTTGGTCTGCGTTCTTCGGAGCGAGTCGGTTCCCCTCTTCGACGGCCAGACCTTCGCGGGCTGGGAAGGCGCCACGAACACTGTGTGGCGGATTGAGCAGGGGGAAATCGTGGCGGGGCAACCCGGCGCCAAGCAGGCGAAGAATGATTTTCTGTGCACGACGCGAGATTATGCTGACTTCGATTTAAAGCTGCAGTACCGGCGCGGCGATAATAACGGTGGCATCCAGTTCCGGAGTGAACGGGTGCCGAACCATCATGAGGTAAAAGGTTATCAAGCGGATTTCGCGCCGGGTATCGACGGCTTTCTCTATGACGAATCGCGGCGTGCCCGTTTTCTGGGAATCTTTGATCCAGCGGAGGGGCCCGTGACACCGGCAGTGGAAGGTACGGCGCAGGCGGTGCGCCGCGCCGCCCTGAACGCGGCCGTGACGGCGCAGAAACTTCAACTTGGCGAGTGGAACACGTACCGGATCCGAGCGGAAGGAGCGCGGATTCGTCTCTGGGTGAATGGCGTGCTCACCGTCGATTATGCCGAGGATGATGCGAAGATCCCGCGATTTGGAAAAATTGCGCTGCAGATTCATAGCGGTGCCACGGAGATCCGTTACAAGGATATCAGGATTGAGGAGATTGTGCGTGGGCCGACGCTCCCGCTGCCACTGGCCAAGAAAGCGGCCCTCCTCCTGCGGCCGCACGATATAGTCGCGCTGGTCGGCGGATCGAATATCGAGCGGATGCGGTTTCACGGTTTTTTGCAGATGCACCTTATTGGGACGCGGCCGGAACTGGGGGTGCGCGTGCGAAATTTTGGCTGGGAAGGGGACACGGTTTTTGAAGCATGGCGCGATGGTGGCAATGTGGAGAATTTAGATGAGCGGCGGCAGTTGGCGGAGCGCCGAATCCAGCGGGAAACGGGTTCGACGAGCTGGCGGCAGCAACGCGATTGGCGGGAGCAGCTGACGGCGGCGGGTGCGACGGTGGTTATCGCGCAATTTGGCCAGATGGAAGTGCTGGGTGGGGTGGCGAAACTTCCCGCCTTCATCCGTGCTTACGAAACGTTGCTGCTCGAGTTGGGGGAAGGGAGCCGCCGACTCGTCCTCGTGGCCCCGTTCGCTTTTGAAAAAAACGCGCCACCGCCCGCGGCGGACCTGACCCGCCACAATGGAGACGTGCGGATCTACGCCAATGCCATTCGCGATCTTGCCACGAAACACCGCGCGATTTTCGTCGATCTGGGATCGGTTCCGTCACCCGAGGCTCCTTTGACCGACAATGGCTTTCAGCTCAATGAACACGGGCACCGGGTGGTTGCTGAGCAAATTGCGCGAGCGCTGGGCCTCACCGCGTCCTTGCCAGAAAATCTTCCCGCCGTCCGTGCTGCGGTCCTGACGATGGAGCGCGTCTGGTTTGACCATTGGCGACCGATGAACTGGGCTTTTCTCACCGGCGATCGCACAAATGTGCCGTATTCAAAAGACTGGTACGATCCCAATGTCCGTCTCTTTTCCGAAGAGATGAAAGCGTTTGGACCCTTGCTTCAGCAGGCCGATGAAAATATCTGGCGCGCGCTGGCCGGTCAAACCGCCCGGCCGCTGGCGATCCCCTCGTCGATCCCCGGGGTGCCAGCGAGTTCGGTTGCGCAGACGCCGGCCGAGGAGTTGGCAACGCTCCGCGTGCTGGCCGGCTTTCAAGTGAACCTCTTCGCCTCGGAGGCCGATGGCGTGATCAAGCCCATCCAAATGCGCTGGGACGAGCGCGGTCGGCTCTGGGTGGCTTGCGCGGTGAGTTATCCCCAGATCAAGCCCGGTGAAAAAGCGAACGATTATGTGCTCGTATGTGAAGACACGGATGGAGACGGGCGCGCGGATAAGTTTACCAAATTCGTCGAGGGCCTTTTCATGCCCGGTGGCATTGAGTTGGGGGATGGCGGCCTTTATGTTGCCCAAGGTACCGAGCTGTGGCACTTCCGCGATACGGATGGCGATGGCCGAGCCGACCAACGTCGCATTGTCCTCGGTGGTTTCGGCACAGCTGATTCGCATCAGATGATCAATGGTCTCAGCTGGGGCTTCGGCGGTGAGTTGTGGTTCACGCAGGGCCATCACATTTACTCGCGCGTCGAGACGCCCTTCGGCGTGGAAACGTTAAATCGTGCCGGCGTCTGGCGTCTGCGCCCACGGACCGGCCGGCTGGATCCTTTCTTTCAATGGTCGTCGGCCGGCGCGAATTGTTGGGGCGTGACGACGACTGATTACGGCCAGCCTTTCCATAAGAGCGGTGCCAACGTTGGGGCCTATTTCAGTACACCTGGCCTCATCCGCTCCGACCTCGCCGTGAACGCCCAGGCGCTGAATCTGTTCACGGCTCGCACCAAGCAGGTTGGCATGGAAATTGTGGGCAGCCGCCATTTCCCCGACGAGATGCAGGGGCGCTTCATCATCGGTGGATATTACGGCAATGTCCTCGAACAGCAGGAGCTCCAGGAGGTGGCGGGCATCTACGCGTCTAAATCGCTCCCCAACATTATTGAGACAAAAAACTCCGTTTTCCGCCCTGTGGAAGTCCGCGGTGGCCCGGATGGGGCGTTGTACATCGCCGACTGGTACAACGTGATCATTGGCCATTATCAGGCCTCCTATCGTCATCCCGATCGCGATAAAGGGCATGGTCGGATCTGGCGCATCACCTCGAAGGATCGTCCGCTGGTGAAGCCCCCGGTCCTTGTGGGAATGAGCACGGCGGCTTTATTTGAGCAGCTGGATTCGCCGGAGCGCTGGGTGAAATATCAAGCGAAGCGACTCCTCTTCGAGCGCAAGACGAGCGACGTTCTTCCTGCTCTGGACGCATGGGTCGGCCGTCTGGAAAGTGGCGGGGTCCGCACCGAGTATCAGCGCCTGCAAGCGCTCGCGCTCTGCGAGGCGCACGAAACTCCGCGGGCCGCGCTGCTGAAATCGCTGCTACGTTCCCCCGATGCCCGGATTCGCGCTTACGCGACCCGCACGCTTTCCACGTGGGCGCGCGCTGGCTTGCTCCCGGACGCGCTCGCGCTGTTGGAAGCGCAAATTATCGATGCGGATGCCCTCGTGCGTCTCGAAGCGATCGTCGCCGCCAGCTACGTGCCGGACGCTCGCGCCGCTCTGGTGGCCGCCCGCGCCTTGGATCAACCGTTCAACGCCTACCATCATCATGCGCTCACGAAAACGCTCCACGCCACGAATTCACTTTGGGCCCCGGCCCTGGCCGCCGGCACCTTCGCTTTTGAGCAGGACGAGCACCTGATTTTTGCTTTAAAAAACAGCTGGGTGGAAAATAACCCCGATGATTTTAAAAGTCTCCCGGGTGGGGCCGTGGCCTACGCGCCCAAGGCCGGTTCCACGCAAATTACGGCCATCATGCGCGACCAGGTAGAACGACACGCGGCCGATGGCCCGCGCCAGGCCCGCTGGCTCCGTACGCTCGCGGCGAGCGCCCGGCCGGAAGATCTGCGTTTCATTTTTGAGCGGGGCGGGCAGGATGCGACCGTCCTGGCGGCGCTCGTGGACGCGCCGGGGCTGCGCCGTGTTCAATTATTGGATACAACTCGTTTGCTTGAACCCCTGCTGTCGGGAGCCGATGAGGCCCGGCGGATTCAAGCGGTGCGGCTCGTGGGGGTTTGGAAAGTGTCGGCGCTGCTCGATCGCGTCCGCGATTGGGCGGTCAGTGAATCATCGGACTGGTCGTTACGGCAAGCCGCGCTGACGGCCCTCGGGGATCTGGGCGGGCCCATGGCCTCTTTGGCGTTACTTCGGGTGTTGGCGGCGGGCGGCTCCGCGGAGCCGCAAACGACCGCGCTCGATGCCCTCATCAAGAGCAATCCGGCGGAGGCCGCGAAGATTGTGCTGGCGCGTTTTACAACCGCGCAGCGGCCGGAGGAAGTGGCGCCCTTGCTGCAGGCGATGGTGCGGCGCAGTGAGGGCAACCAAGCGCTGCTGAAGGCGCTGGCGGCACCGGCGGCCTTAACGCCGACCGCGGCCAAGCTCGCCTTGCAGGCCCTCAACGCGATCGGCCGCGCCGACCAAAAACTTGCGCCCTTGCTGATGAAGTCCGCCGGGCTCGATGCTCGTCTGCCCGTGTATACCCATGAGTCGGTCGCGCAAATCGTGCGGAACGCGCAGACCCAAGGAATCGCCGCGGAAGGCAAAAAAGTTTACGATCGGGCGGGATGCGCCGCGTGCCACCTGGTCGGCGGCAACGGCGGAAAAATTGGGCCCGATCTTTCTGCGCTCAGCCGCGGCTTGCCCATCGACATGATTGTAACGGAAGTCGTCTGGCCCGCCCTCAATGTGAAAGAAGGCTTCGAAGCGGTGACCGTGGCGATGAAGGATGGGAGCGTCCTCGTTGGTTTCAAGGAAACGGCAACCGCGACAGGTCTTAACTTTCGCGACATGACCACGGGCGAAGTGAAATTCATCCGGCGTTCGGAGACCACGCGTATCCAAACGGGTGGTACGGTCATGCCCGACGGTCTGAGTAGCACGCTGAGTGAAGGGGACCTCGCGCATCTCATTGCCTATCTCGCGCAGCTCGGAAAATAACCGGAATGAGCCGAGCGACCTGCCGGGCGGGGATCGTTCTTGGTCGCGGGCGTGAGGGGCAGTCATTCAAGCTGGGCGGGCGGAGTCGCCGGCTGCGGACCGAGGCGCCGCCGTGGCCTTGGGCCTTCGGGGGCGGGCGCTCCGGGCGGGCCGCTCCGAGACGCTTGTCAGCGCGGTGCTTTTCTTAAAAGGTTTCCGCATGTGCCCCCTTCGCCTTTCCCCTCGGCTAGTTTCTGGCCTGCGCGTTTTCTTCATGCTGGGTCTGGCCGCTGGTGCGATCACCGGTGGCGGCCGCGCGGCGGCTCCAGCCGTAATCGATCCCGAGGTACGGCCGCTTTTTGTGGAAGGTTACGCGGGCCAAGTGAGTTATGCGCCCGGAGATGAATTGACGCTCCACGTCTCGACGAGCGCGGCGAATTTCGAAGTGGAGATAGCGCGCGTGGGTGCTAAACGCGACATTGTGTGGACAGCGCGGGCGGTGGCGGGTCGCGAGCAGCCGGTGCCGGAGAATGCTTCGTCGCACGGATGTCAGTGGGCCGCCTCCGTGGCATTTAAAATTCCGGTCGAGTGGCGAACGGGCTATTACCAAGTGACGCTGCGGGCCGCGGATCGGGGAGGAAAGTTCACGCAACGGGGGCGGCGAACGGCTGAAGGCGGCGGCTACTTTGTGCTGAGGGCGGCTCGGCCGGGGCAGGGGGCTAAAATTCTTCTGCAATTGGCGACCAATACTTACAACGCGTACAACAACTGGGGAGGGTCTAGCCTGTATGCGTTTCACGGGCGAGGAGGCAACCAAGGGCACCGCGTTTCGATTGAGCGACCGACGGCTGGCCAGTTTGATCGTTGGGAGCAGCCTTTCGTGGAATGGGCCGAGCGGCAAGGAGTGGCGCTCGAGTACGCGGCGAACAGCGACTTGGAATCACGGCCGGAGCTGCTAACCGCTTACCGGCTCGTGCTGAGTGTGGGACACGATGAGTATTGGTCGGCGCTGATGCGCGATCATCTCGAGCAGTATATCGGCAAGGGCGGCAATGTGGCTTTTTTCAGCGGCAACACGTGTTGCTGGCAGGTGCGGAGCGAGGCCGACGGGAAGGCGCTCACGTGCTGGAAGCAGAATTTCCAGCAGGATCCCGTCTATGGGGCGCGCGGCAGCCAGGCGACGTTAACCTCGTTGTGGAGCCATTACTTGGTGGCGCGACCGGAGAATACGTTGACGGGCGTCGGCTTTCTTTGGGGTGGTTATCACCGTAGTCATGGTCAGTTCATGGACGGCAGCGGGGCCTTCACCGTGCACCGGCCAGAACACTGGCTCTACGCGGGTACGGGCCTGAAAAAAGACGACGTGTTTGGCGGTAAAGATACGATTGTTGGTTACGAGTGCGACGGCTGTGAATTGACTTGGAAGGATGGTCTGCCGATGCCCACGGGACGTGATGGTACGCCGGATACGTTCACGGTGCTCGGCACGGCGCCGGCGCGGTGGCATCCGGATGATAGTGAATGGTATGAACGCTGGGAGAACGGCCGCAGCGGTCACGCGGTGATGGGCGTCTACACGCGCGGTGGCACGGTTTTCACGTGTGGCAGCACGGATTGGTCGCACGGGCTGCGCGGTGGCGATAAAGCGGTGGAGCAAATCACGCGTAATATTCTGGAGCGCCTTGGGCGATGATCGATGGAGTGGTCCGCGGGTGGTGGGTGTGGTTGAGCGCAGCTTCAATGGCGGGCGGCCGATCACTTCGCACCAGGCGCGTGGCGGGTCGACGGAGGTGGCGGCCAGATCGTTGAAGGCGCCGGCGGTCGCTAGAGTAGTTGGGCCAAAGTGGACGAGAGGAGGGCGGCTTGGGCTGGGACCGACGGCGTGGTGATTGTCGTCGAGCGGGCGCGCTTGTTTCCTTGGTTATTTTAGCAGGGGGTTTAAAACGGTCGGGGTCTCCCTTCGCTTTATGACCATTTTTATTTTCCGGTTTGGCGGCAGCTGTTTGGATTTACGGGATTTTTTTCGGTGGGGGCTCGTGCGGTTTGGGTTGCTCTGCTGGCTGGGGCCGGGGTCGTTGCTTGCGTCTTTGGCGTCGGTTGCGCCGGTTGCGCCGGGGGCGTCGGGGGCGGAGATTGTGGGCACGGTGAGCAATGCTGGGACGGGTAACCTGCTCGAAGGCGCGCGGGTCGAGCTGCCAGCTTTAGAGCGAACGAGCTGGGTCGACCGCACGGGTCGGTATGTAATGGCGGAGGTTCCCGCTGGCACGCATGAGCTGGTGGTGACTTACACCGGTCTCGACCCCATCCGCCGAGAGGTGACCGTTTCCGCGGGGGCTCGGCTCACGCGCGACTTTGATTTGACGGCCGTGGTGTATCAAATGTCGGCCTTTAGCGTCAGCGGTGAGCGGGAAGGGACGGCGGCGGCGATCACGGCGCAGCGCAACGCCGAGAATATTAAAAATGTGGTGGCGATGGATACCTACGGGAATCTTCCCAATATGAATGCGACGGAGCTGGCCTTGCGTTTACCGGGCGTGGCGGGTCTGCCGGGGGATGAAGTGGTCGAGGGTGTGACGATCCGCGGGATGAGCCTCGGACTAAACACGATCACGATCGACGGTGGGATGATGTCGAGTTTTCAGGCGATGACTCGGCAGACGCGGATGACGGCCTTCACGGGCGCGATGTTTGAGCAGCTTGAATTGATCAAGGGCCACACGCCTGACAAGGGGGCCGATTCGCTGGGAGGCACGATCAATTTCAAGACGCGCTCCCCGCTCAGTATGAGAGAAAAGCGTCGTTTCACTATCAGTAGCTCGGCCCGATGGGCGCCGGCGTTCACGGAGCAGATTCCTTTGCGGCGGGCGCATCCGGGTCACCCGCTGCTCAACGCGGCCTACCAGGAGGTCTTCAGCGTCCTCGGATCCGAGCGCAATCTCGGAGTCGCGGTAAACGTGTTCTACAGCGAAAATGTTTTTGGTAATTTTCGCACGACGCGCGATTTTGAAAATACGTTAAACACGCCCGCGTACCTCTGGGATTATCGCACCGAGGATAATTTCAATAATCGCAAGCAGGCGAGTATCAGCGCGAAGATTGATTATCGGCTCTCGAGTCATACGAAACTGGCCTTGAACCTGATTTATAATGACGCGTTTGAGCCGGCGCGGCGGCGGTACACGACTCGCGCGTTTACCAATCAAACGGCGCCCAACGCGACGACCTCGGGGGTGATCCCTGGTTATTCGGATCGGATCACGCAGGTTCGCGCAGTCGCGGCTTCACTGATCGATGTGACGTCGACGCTCGCGCAACGTTTTCAGCGACTGCGCCACGGGGATTTTGGGATCGAGCACGCGTGGGGGCCTTGGGCGCTTGATTATGCGGGGCTCATGAGTCGGACGCGTTATAGCATTGGTAATGATGATGGCGCGTTGATCAATCGGGTGACGAATGTCGGCTGGACCCTGGACCGGACGGCAGCGGATCTTTACCCGCGGTTTTTGCAGACGGCTGGCGCCGATATTACCAATCCGGCCAATTATCGACCCGCCCCGACCGGGTTGAGTAGCAACAAAGGTATCCAAAACGAACATCGCGTGACTGATCTTCGGGGTAATCTTCGGTTCACTTTACCGGTGACGGCGTGGTCGTTCAAGGCAGGTGGTCAGTGGCGGCAGCAGGCGGTCGTGGACGCAGATCGGCGTCGGCGTTGGAATTACGTGGGGACAACGGCGCTGGCGGATGATTCGACGATCATTTTATGGGATCAACTGAAGACGGGGCGGCGGATTCCGACTTGGGATTTTGCGCAGCAAATGAAAGACGGAGAACCGCTCGTACCGGCGTGGTGGCGTGAGGATATTTATTATGCGGAGATGCAGAAATACACGTTGTCGCGCAGTGTACGGGAGACGGTGCGTGCCGGTTATGGGATGGTGCAGGGGAAGGTTGGGGGCACGGGGCTTCTGGCGGGCGTACGGATGGAAGAGACGGCGACGAGTGGTGCTGGTTGGGTGCGGGCGCGGGTTGCCACGACGGCGGCGCAGCAGGCGGCGGACCCACTGGGTGCCGCGCAGCGCGACTACGCGGGCACGCGGCGCGAGCTTACCGGCAGTTATCGGAAGTCGTTTCCGAGCCTGCATCTTCACCGTGACCTCACCCAGAACCTGAAGGCGCGACTGAGTGCGACGACAAGCTTCGGGCGGCCGCCGCTCACGAACGCCGTGCCGAGCGAGACGCCGAGCGAGGTGAATCAGACGCTTACGGTGAGCAACCCCAGTTTGTTACCGCAGACGGCGGTCAACTGGGACGCGGCCCTCGAATATTATTTTGAACCGGCGGGCGCATTTTCGATAGGTTGGTTCAACAAAAAAATCAAAGATTACATCGTGACGGGAATTAATTCCGGCACGATTGCGACGGGTGCGGGCAACGGCTACAATGGGGATTACAGTGGGTTCACGTTACTTGCCGCCGCGAATGCGGGCACGGCGTATGTGAACGGGTGGGAGTTCAGTTATGTGCAGCAATTGAGATTTCTGCCTGGTCTGTGGCGTGGGCTGAGCGTGAATGCGAACGGCACGATGCTGAACACCCATGGTAATTTCGGGGGCTTGATCAATCTCGGCAACGGGCAGATTCCTCGCTTCATTCCGCGGACGGGGAATATCAGTCTTTCCTGGCGGTACCGCGCGTTCAGCACGCGCTTGCTCTATAACTTCACGGGTGATTATCCGGAGGCCTACTCCATCGCGACGATCGCGCGCAACCGTTTCGTGATGAAGCGAGAAATCATGAATGTCGGATTCGCCTACGAGGTGCGGCCGAACGTGAATCTCACGTGCGATATCGCCAACCTGGGCAACGCGCCGCAAAAAATTTATCGGGGCGTGCCGGACCAGCTCGATACGGAAATTATCCAAGGAACGACGGTAACCGTCGGCGTGCAGGGGCGATTTTGATGGCGGGGCCGGCGAGTGGAGCGGGGGCCCCGTGCGACCGCTGCATTGCCGTGAGACCTTGGCGGGGGAGCCGGTGCCGGCGGCCAAGGGTTGAGTTGATCCTGCTCCCGAGATAAGGGCTGGGCCGCCGTGTTTTCCGCGGATTTTGCGAAGGTGAAGGTTGCGAAAAACCGCCCCCGTTTTTTTGTGGAGTCGCGGCGCCCGCTAAAAGCGCGCTCGGCCGCGCTTAGCTCCAATACGGTTCACCTTTGGTATTAAAAAGATTCTGACGACAAAGGTCTTCGGCTGAGTCAAAAACGAGGCAGTGGCGAGGTGATTTTTGGCGGTTTTCGGCCAAAGCGCGGCCAGGCGCCGAACGGAACGATTCGGGGATTTTCGCGCGGGGCGACGGCGCAGGCGCCGACGGTGGGCTTCAGCGGGTTAGAGCCAGGGGCGTGGGCAGGGCGAGAGGTGGAGTCAGCGGCACTTTTTGAATCTGTCAGGGTGCGCGGGGGCTCACGGCATTGCAGTTTGAATATACGCTCAGGATTTTCTCCAGCACTGCCCGCCCCCAGTCGCGTTCGGCGGGCGGTACGCTCAGGCGCAGGGTGGTGCGACCGCCGGTCTCGCTGCTGATCCCGCCGGTGGTGAAGAGCCGGAAGCGCCGGGTCGTCGCCGTCACCCGCTCCTGCCTCACGAACCCCGACGGCCGGGACATCCTCCATTGCCATCAGCGGACTGACCCCGTCCGGATGCTCCCCGTCGGTTAGGAGTTTACCGCAATTCTAAAAATGCTGACCCCTTGACTCCGAGCGATCCGGAGGTCTGCATCAGCGCCTCCTCACCCCGCGCAGCTTTCCCCCCCAACGGCAAGCAGAGCCTCGATTTGCACCAGCAATCCCCCTTTCCGTCGTAGCCGTTCCCCGCCCCAAGTCCCCAGCATCACCCGAACCCGCCGCCCTCTCAAAATCGACTCATTTACGGCTAACTCATCCCAATCCCACCATGCCCCTCCCGGATCCAATCCCCCTGAAAATCCAGTTTCCTTTCAGTCAGTAATGACCTCCGATACGAATTCCAACGCTCAGCCTATCCGATACCATGCTCTGGACGGCCTCCGTGCCAGCATGATGTTGCTGGGAATTGTCTTTCACGTGGCCTGGTTCTTCCAGCCCACGTACTTAGGGCATCCCATTACCGACAACAGCGCGAATGAGGGGTTCTCCGTCTTCTTTTTCTGGGTGCATGTCTTTCGCATGCAGGCCTTCTTCCTGATCGCCGGGTTCTTTGCTCACCTGCTGTATGCCAAGCGTGGTTGGAAGTCTTTCATCCGCCAACGCCTCTTACGTGTCGGGGTTCCCTTGGTGCTCGGCGTTTTGCTAATGGGACCTTTAATGAGACTTTACTATGCCTGGGGTGGGCTGATCTCGGGCCGAGTGCAAAATAGCCAAGGATTGCTCGCCCAATGGCTAACGAGTCTCAAGGCCATTACTTTTGAGACCGTTCCGTTATTGCACCTGTGGTTCATCTACGTCCTCTTGATTCTGTATGTCCTGACCATTGCTGGCCTGCTGATTGCGGACCGGATCGTTGACCGCCAAGGCGCGATCCGAAAGCGACTTGATACTGGATTCCGCCTCCTAGTCGGTTCGCCCTACGGCATTTTTCTGTTGGCAATACCTGTGGCCTGGACTCTGTCGTACGACACTGAGTGGTTTGGACTCGACACCGGAAACGTCATCCCTTGGTGGTGGGGGGTATTCGGTTACCTGGTGTTTTATAGTGTGGGATGGATGCTGTATTCGCACGCCGACCTATTACCGAATATGACGGCCAATTATCGCAGCCAGATCCTTATTGGTTCGATCCTGGCTAGTGTGTTGTGGAGTGTGCACTTTGTTCATGAACCGACGGGAGCCCTCACCCGGTCGTACCCGATGCTAACCGGCGGAGAGGTCTCGGACTATCCTCGATTTCGTCAAGTCCTGTTGCTGGCCCGAGATGCCGGCAATACTCACTCCCCAGGCGGCCGCATCTGGTCGAGAATTTCTCCTGACTTCCAACAGTTCATCGCACAACACGATCGTTTGACGACCGATCAAGCGCACGGACTGTCCGTTGAGCTCAATGAGAAGGTGTTAGCTTCGAAGGACTTCGCCGATCCTTCGGCCTTCTCGACAGACGGTTTGTCACTGGAAGACATCAAGCTGCTGCACCAACCAGCCACGAACCGTTCCATTGCGCAGGTCCCGTTGTTGAATCGACGGCTGCTCGAATCGACCTTGAGCGGCCTGTTTGCGTCGCGCATTGTGGATCAACCCCGGTACCAGGCGGGCAAAATATTTTTCAACTACGGGTATGCCGTTGCCAGCTGGCTGCTGGTCTTCGGTTTCCTGGGATTATTCATCAAACATGGCAGCCACCCCAGCCCCATGTTTCGGTACTTTTCCGATGCATCGTACTGGATGTTCTTGATTCACTTGCCCATCCAATTTCAAACAGAGGTGCTCATCGCGGAATGGCCGTTGTGGTGGTTCTGGAAATGTGCGCTGCATATGGTGATATGCTTTGCGATCATGATCCCCAGTTATCATTACCTTGTTCGATCCACCTGGGTGGGTGGGTTGCTAAATGGCCGGCGTTATCCCTATCAATCCATGAAACGGGCAATGACACGTTTTCCCCAGGAGAGCGCGCCGGGCTCGTCGATGAACCATACGCCGCATTGAGCGGCAAAATATTGTGGTAAACCCCTCCCGGATCCGATCCCCCTGAAAATCCGGTTTCCTTTCAGCCCCCCGCCCCAGAATCGGATTCTGGCTGTGACCGAAAGAAACAGGGTCAACGTTGCGCCCAAGCTTTTAACAAATGAAGTTTCTTAGGAGCCCACCCACCAAAAAAAGTTTTGGCCCCGACGGGAAGAAACAGCTTTCTTTCCTCACCAACGACTTACAGAAGCTGTTTCATGGGAGCGCGAGAGGGTGGGTGGTGGGGGAGCGAAGCACGCCTTCGTGGCCACCATCGGCGACAGGAGTGTCGCCGGTCCGTCGGATGGGCGACACTCTTGTCGCCCCTGATGCATGGGAGCCTCCCCACCAAAACAAGTTTTGGCCCCGACTGGAAGAAACAGATTTATCTTCCCAACAACGACTTGCATAAGCTGTTTCTTGAGAGTAAGCACCTGCCCAAGCATCTCCCGCATTTCGGGGTCATCATCAATGATCAAAACTCGCGCCAATGTAGCCACTCAAAGTCGCAATCACTGACGCAATGATGAAAAGTTAATTCAATGCAGTTGCTTGAAGGGCAGACTTTTAGAATTTGCTTAAATTCTAAAAATGCTTGCTCCTTGACTCCGATCGATCTGGAGTTTTTTTCGGCCTCTTCCCCACCTCGCGCCGCTTGCCCACAAATGGCAATCCGCGCCTCGATTCGCGACCGAAATCCCCCTTTCCGTCGCCGCCGTTCCCCACCCCAAGTCCCCAGCCTCAGCCGAACCCGCCGCCCTCTCAAAATCGACTGATTTACGGCTAACTCATCCCCATTCCACCATGCCCCTCCCGGATCCGATCCCCCTGAAAATCCAGTTTCCTTTCAGTTCGGCATTGGGCTTCCAAGCCGTGCGGACAAACGGGCCGTTGCCGACGTGGTTGCCCAGCGGAGATGATGTTGACCGGGAATTCGCTTTCGGATCGATGAATTCTCCGTACTGTCCTCCGTCCTTAATGCCGGTGGCCGCATACCCTTTCGCACGGCCGCCCGTATTTCTACTCCACCCATGAAATTCTGCCTCCGCTCCGCCTTCCGATACGTGACGCATTGGGCACTCAAACTCCTCCCCTGCCTCGGTCTGGTCGCATTGATCGCGGCGGGTAGACCCCATGCTTTCGCGGCATCCGCCGGCCACGGCGAGATCACCGGTCGCGTACAGAACGCGGTCACCGGCCAGTACCTGAACAACGCGCGCGTCTCGGTTAAGGGCACCGATCTGATTACCTTCACGGATCAGTCTGGCATGTACCAACTGGTCAATCTGGGCAGCGGGCCGGTCCTCATGCAGGTTTTCTACACCGATTTGGATCCCGTGGAAATTTCCCTGGTCGTGCCCGCGGGCGGAGTGCTCGAACACGATGTGGTGCTGACGAGTGTCGCGCGTTATGGCACCACGCCCGGGGTCATGAAACTGGATCGGCTGATCGTTTCGGCCGACAAGGAAACCGACGCCCAGGCCATCGCCGTCAACGAGCAGCGATTTGCCCCGAACATCAAAAATGTGATGTCAGCCGACTCGCTCGGCAATGTGGTCGGCGGTGCGGTCGGCGAATTCCTGAAGTTCATCCCGGGACTCACCGCCGAATACGGCCAAGAGACGGTCTTCGAGATCTCCGTGCGCGGCATTGGCGGCGGCATGACCTCGTTCACGGCCGACGGCGCGCCCATGGTAAGCGTCAATATGTTCTTTGGGGGCGGGCGCACCTTCAACGTCGACAGTCTGTCCTTGAACGACATTTCCCGGGTCGACGTCACGAAAGTTCCCGTCCCCTCGTCGGCCGCCGACTCGCTCGCGGGCTCGATTAACATGATCAGCAAAAGCGCGTTCGAACGGAGCCGGGCCGAGTTGCGGGTCGGCGCGAGTTTGACCGCCAACAGCGAGAATCTCACCACCATCCGGGTGCCGTTTTCTAATACCGACAAAATGGCCTATGCCATCCGGCCCAGCTTCGACTTCGACTACACCCTGCCGATCGGGAAAAACTTCGGCATCGTGATCACCGGCATGCAGAGCAATCGCTTTCATGAGCAACACCTCTCGACCACGACCTTCAGCACGTCGGGTGCCGGCACCGGTGCATCCATCAACCGGCCGTATCTATCGTCGTATCGCGTGCAGGACGGACCGGTGTCGAAGACGCGGAATACCTTGAGCCTCAAGGCCGACTGGCGAGCGACACCCCATTCGGTTCTCTCGTTTGGTGCGAATTGGAACCGGTTCTCGAATGTCATTGGCACCCTCAACTGGACGATCACGACTGGAACCAACGGCGCTCCAACGCCGGCCTCCGGGGTGGCGATGACGTATGGCGATGACTTCACCAACGGCGCGACCGGCCGGGGTAGCGTGACTTTGAACCCGACCAGTCAGACCATCGAGGGCGGGACGGTTCTGACCAACTTGAACTATCGCTTCAACGATGGCCGGTGGAAAATCGAGGGCGGAATCAGCAACTCCACCTCGGATTGGATTCGCGACAACAGCGGCGGCGGACACTTCAATAACCTGAATGCGGTCCTGACGGTACCGGTTCGAGCCGTCTTTGCCAAAGGCACGCCCGATCGGCCCGGCTCCATTCAAGTCTTCGACAATAACAACCGGGAGGTGGATATCTATAACATCGAAAACTACGCGATCGCGAACGCCAATGATACGCCGTACCACAGCGACGCGGGCGTCCGCTCGGGCAATCTCAACGTCCGGCGCGGCTTGGATGTCTTTTCGTTTCCCGCCGCACTGCAAGTGGGCGGCTCCCATCGCATCCAGACCCTGGATGTGCGGACCGAAACTCAAACCTGGAACTACAACGGGCCCGACGGAAATCCCCTGACCAACGAGAGCCCGGCGCCTTACCTCATGCAGGTTTATAAGAACCAGGATTCCTTTTACGGATTCAGGAACATCCCCTGGCTCTCTCCGCGGAGGGCGTTGAGCGCTTTCCAGGCAAACCCGGTCCTGTTCTCCCAGACGCCGGTACAAATCGTGACCCAGGAAACGACGCGGATCACGAATTCCGAGTACATCAGGGAGTCCGCCTCCGCCTTATATATTCAGGCTGAAGCACGATTCTTCGCCAGCCGGCTGAAGCTGCTGACCGGCGTCCGCTTCGAGAAGACGACCGGAGAGGGCCAGGGCGCGCTGAACGATCCCAATGCCGTGTTTCAGCGCAATGCCGCCGGCGCCTTTCTGCGCAACGCCCAGGGCCAGCGCATCCGCAAACCGGAGGCCGGCGCCGGCGGCTCAATGGAGGAACTTCGACTCATCCTGAAGGAGCGCGCCGCTTTTTCGAGTCGCAGCTACGACGGCTACTACCCGAGCCTGCACCTGACCTATGACGTCAAGGAGAACTTTCTGGTGCGGGCCGCCTACGCCAAAACCTACGGCCGCCCGGCGTTCGCCGATATTATTCCGAGAACGGTCGTGACGGAGAGGGATCTCACCGAGCAGGAGGCGGCGGACCCGACGGTCGTGCGGGGCACCCTCACGGTGCGCAACTCGAATCTCCGGCCCTGGACGGCGGACAATTACGATTTGTCCTTGGAGTACTATACGCAGCAGGGAGGGTTGTTCAGTGCCGGAGTTTTTCTCAAGGAGATCAGGAACTTCTTTGGCCAGTCGGTGAGATTTGCGACCCTAGCAGACTTGCAGGAGGTGGGCATAGACGATCCCCGTTTTGTCGGTTGGAATCTGGCGACAAAGTTCAATGCGGGCGACGCCCGAATTACCGGAGCTGAGTTCAACATCCGGCACTCACTCCGCGGGCTGGGGAGATGGGGCAATTACTTCACGGTGTTCGCCAACGCCACGAAGTTGAAGCTGGAGGGAAACCAGCAGGCGAATTTCCAAAGCTTCATCCCGACCAGCGGAAACTGGGGCGCCTCGTTCAGTCGGAAGCAAATCAGCCTGGTCGCGAGGTGGAATTACCGGGGGCTCGACAAGCGCATCGCCCAGCCGGCCTTTGGTCCGGATGCCTTTCAGTACTTCAAGGCGCGCACGACGCTCGACTTGAGCCTGGCCTGGCACTTCACCACCCGGCTTTCGTTGCAAGCCAGCATCAACAATGTGTTCAATGTGCCGCAGCGGACGGTATATTACGGAGCGGCAACCCCAAAGTATGCCCAGCAGTTCCGAACGGAAGAATTTGGGGTCCCGATCACGGTCGGGATCAGGGGCACGTTTTGAACGGCAGGGCCGGTTGACGCCGGAGCGGCGTTTCTCCGCCGGATCGGCTACGCCGGTACGTTCCAGCTAAACTCAACCGGCTGCAGGCTCCGGCCACACTCTATGAACAAACCAGAATTCCCCAACGTCGGGCGCCGTCGATTTCTTCAGAGGACCGCGGCGGCGCTGGCCGGCGCGTGGGCGGACGACGGCGTCGGCGGTCACGTCCGAGCCGCGGAAGGCCTTGGACGAAAGCCCAATTTGGTGGCCCAGGAGAACAGCAAGCCCGGCGACGACTGGCAGCTCACGCGGGTCAAGCTCGACAAGCCGGCGCGAGGCTATCGTTCAAACACCGTGGAAGGTTACTGCTCGCACCAAAGCATCGCCGACGGCGAAACGCTCGACATCATGGTCAGCACGGAGCCGGCGCGCCCCTTCACCCTGGAAATTTTTCGCATGGGGTACTACGGCGGCCGCGGTGCGCGCCGCGTGATGACCCTCGGCCCGCTTCCGGGTAAGACCCAGCGGATGCCGGAACCAAGTTCGCGCCGCGCGGCGGAATGCCGGTGGGAGCCGTCGGCCACGCTGAAGATACCCTCGGACTGGCTGAGCGGGGTCTATCTCGGCCGGCTGAGCACCGTGTCGCCCAATGCCTACGAACCCAGTTGGCAGAGTTACGTCGTCTTCATCGTGCGCGACAACCGGCCGGCCGATATACTTTTCCAATGTAGCGACAACACCTGGCAGGCCTACAATCGCTGGCCGGACGCCTATTCACTGTACTCAAATCCGGCCGGCGTGCAAAAGTCGGGCGTCGATGTCAGCTTTGACCGGCCCTATGGCCGCTATCAGCAGATGGAGTGCATGGCGCCACATTTCTTCGTGGGCTCCGGCGAGTTTCTATATTGGGAGTTTCCGTTGTGTTACTGGCTGGAACAGCATGGCTACGATGTCACGTATTGCTCGAACCACGACATGCTGACGCCGGAGCGGGGATTGAGCTGCCGGACTTTCTTGAGCGTCGGGCACGACGAATATTGGGATCTGCGCCAGTATCATAGCGTGAAGCGACTGATCGACGGCGGGGTCAACACCCTGTTCCTCTCCGGCAACACGTGCTGCTACGTCAGCCCCTATACTCCCTCGGGTAGCGGGCGTCCAGATCGCCTCATCAGCCGAGCGGGACGTTACGGCGGCCTCAACGCGGCCGAAGCGGCCGCAGGCATGGGCCCGTTTCCCATCAGCGACGCCCCCAGCGAAAACCTCATCATCGGTGCGCGCACCACGCTGCCCTTTGACGGCTGCGGCGACTGGATCGTCACGCTCCCCGAGCACTGGATGTTTCAGGGGACGGGCATGAAGAAAGGGGACTCGATTCCCGGACTCGTCGGCTGGGAATGGCACGGGGATCCCGCTGATTTGCCGGGGCTGCAAGTGGTCGCCGAGGGCATCGTGCAAAGTAAGACGGGACTCTGGCACACGGCCCTGTGGCGAGACAAGGTGACGGGCGCGCCGAAAAAAGATCTGATCGGCCCGGAGGGCGTCGCCCTCAGCGGTGATCTCACCCCGGCGCGCTGGACCGCGACCATTTACGACGGGCCCAAAGGCAATTTTGTGTTCAACGCTTCGACTTGCTGGTGGGTGCAGGGCCTCGCGTCGCCTCCCGGCCACATTCTCCCCTGGGATCATTGGGTGCGTCCGCACGGTCCCGACCACCGGGTCCAGCGCATCACGGGAAATCTCCTCCACCGCAGCCTGGCCGGTCGGGCCTGATCGGCACGCGAGTCATCATCATGCATCCTTATCGGCCGCGCAGCGTCGGGTTTTGCGCCTTCGCCCTCTTCGCTGGCCTCTGGCCTTTTTTCTCCCCCGTCTGCGCGGCGGAGAAATCGGCCCCCTTTGTCCTCAATGAGGGCGACCTGGTCATCTTCCTCGGCGACGGGCTGATCGAAGGAGAGCGGTCTGCCGGCTGGATTGAGCTGATGCTGACCACCCAGTTTCCCGGAAAGAACGTAACTTTTCGCAACCTTGGATGGAGCGCAGACACTCCGGCGGGCGACTCCCGGCGGGGATTGAGTCAGTTTCAGGCGGGCTGGGATCCTCCGGGCGAAGGTTGGAAACAACTGCTGCACCAGTTGGACGAGACGAAACCGGCCGTGGTCATGATTGGTTACGGCATGGCAAGTTCCTTTGCCGGCGAGGCGGGACTGGCCGGCTTCAAGACAGACTATATCCGTCTGCTCGATGCGATTGGCCAGCGATCGCCCCGCCCGCGTGTCATCTTAATCGGGCCCAGCCGGCACACGGATCTCGGATCGCCCTGGCCAGACGGGCGGGCGCACAACCACCAAGTCGAGCGCTACAACGCTGCCATCGCGGAAATCGCAACGGCTCGCCACGTGACCTTTATTTCCTTGTTTGATACCCTGCCAAGACCGAAGGAGAGTCTGGGCGGCGGCCACTTTTCCGAGAACGGGATAAACCTGAATGAAAAGGGCTACCGTCTGGCGGCGGAAATCCTGGAGGACCGGCTTTTCGGCAGACCCGGCGTCTGGCGTTCAAGCCCGCAGTCCGAGCGACTGCGGCAAGCGATCCTTCGCAAGAACGACTGGTACCACCATCGGTCGCGCCCAAACAATTTCGTCTATACATTCGGATTCCTCAAAAACCACCAAGGCGATCACATCCGGAACGAAGTAGTGAGGTTCGACGACTCCGTCGCGGCGGAGGAGAAGCGTATCGCCCGGCTGCGCTCGCTCGAACCGATTGACGTCCCGGAAATTCCGCGGCGCACGACCTCGATCGCAGTGGCGCCGGCAGGATCGCCGAGCGCGACCTCATCAGCAGCCGCGGGCGCGGAAACGACGGCCTACGGTCTGGTGAAGCCCCGCGACTTTGGCCGCAATACCCCGCTGACGCGGCCTAACTTCGAGGTCGCCGAAGGCCTGGAGGTAAGTCTGTGGGCGGAGAATCCTCTGCTGACCAAACCCATCCAGATGAATTTCGACCCGCAGGGACGGCTCTGGGTCGCCACGTCGGCAGTTTATCCGCAACTCGAACCGGGACAGACAGCCGCGGACCGGATCCTTGTGCTTGAAGACACCCGGGGCAGCGGTCGCGCGGACCATCAAACTGTCTTCGCCGATGACCTGCTCATACCGACCTCCGTCGAGCCGGGGGATGGCGGTGTCTATGTCACCCAAAATGCCCAACTGATCCACCTGAAGGACACCGACGGCGACGGGAAGGCGGACCAGCGGCGTACGATATTGAGGGGCTTTGGGTACGAGGATGGGCATCAAATTGTACACGGATTGCGGTGGGGACCGGATGGCCGGCTGTACCTGAACCAGTCGGTATACTCGCGGAGCAATATAGAAACTCCCCACGGTCTCGTGCGCCACAACGCGGGCGGGATTTATCGCATTGATCCCCGCGACGAACAGATGGAGGTCGTATTCCGCGGCTGGGTGAACCCCTGGGGACATCAGTTCGACGATTTCGGCCAGTCCTTTGTCACCGATGGCGCGGGTCACTTCGGCATCAATTGGGGCATGCCCGGCGCAACCTACGACACGCTCGCGCCAAAACGGCGTGTCCTGCAGAGCGTCAGTCCGGGAGCATACCCGAAGTTTATCGGCATCGAAATCATTCGCAGCCAGCATTTCCCAGCCGACTGGCAGGGCGATGTCGTGACGTGCGACTTTCGCGCCCACACTGTCGTGCGCTTCAAGCTGAGTGAAAACGGCGCCGCCTATGTGACCCGGCAGATGCCCAATGTGGTGCGTTCGACCGATCAGCACTTCCGTCCGTTGGACGTCAAAATGGGACCCGACGGCGCGTTGTATCTGGCCGACTGGAGCAACCCGATTATCCAACATAGCGGCGTGGATTTTCGGGAACCTCGCCGCGACAAGAAACACGGCCGCATCTGGAGGATCACGGCAAAGGGACACGCGCTGCTGCCCAAGGTCGATTTTACAAAGCGCACCAACCGCGAACTGCTCGATGCCCTTACCTCGCCGAATAGCTACGATCGCGAACGCGCGCGGCGGGTTCTGGTGGAGCGCGGTCCGGACACCGTGCTGGCTGATCTTTCTCCATGGGCAAGGGCTCATTCTGATGAGCCCTCGCAACTGCAGGCCATGTGGATGCATCAGGCTTTTAACCGTCCGTCGCCGGATCTCTTTGGCCCGCTTCTCGCGGCCAAGGATCACCGAGTTCGCGCCGCGGCTCTGCGCGCGCTCCCCGCGGACGTCACGCTTTCCCAACTGGTCCCGCTGATCACAGATGCCCATCCCCGCGTCCGTCTCGAGGCGGTGCGCGCGCTGGGAAAATTCGGTTCGGCGCGCGCGGCGGAACTCGCGCTCACCGTGCTGGAGCAACCCATGGATCCATTTCTCGACTACGCGCTCTGGCTGACAATAAACGAGCTGGCGACCCCGTGGCTGGCCGCGGTCAAGGCGGGGACCTGGCAACCCGAGGGTCGTGAGAAACAGTTTGAGTTTGCCATCAAGGCCCTCGAACCGGCGGACGCCAGCGACGTGCTGGCGCAGTTGATGGGCTCCAGGAGCCTGCCTTGGGATGGTGCGGGGCCGTGGATAGAACTCGTCGGCACCGCGGGCGGTGCGAAGGAGCTGCGCCGACTGTTCGATCAAGTGCTTGCTGGCGGATTCGACCAACGCACAACGCCCCGGGCCCTGACCGTCCTAGGCGAAGCGACGCGACTGCGCCGGACCAAGCCCGAAGGCGACCTCACGAGTTTGGGCGCGATGCTGGACAGCAATAGCGAGCCCATTCGCATCGCTGCTATCCAGCTCGTCGAAGCTTGGAAGCTGGCGACGTTCAGCCCGCGCCTGGTTCAAACCGCCGGCGCGGCGACAACCTCGCCTGGTGAACGCACCAGTGCGTTTGCCGCCTTGCGCGCGATCGGCGGAGCCGCGGTGGTCACCGATCTGGTCCGGCTTGCCCGCGAAGCGTCGCTTCCGGAAATTCGGCGCGAGGCCGTCTTGGCGCTGGCAGCCTTGAATCTGGCAGCGTCACTCGACGACGTCATCGTCGTGCTCAGGCAGACGACGGAACCGGCCGAGGCGCAGTCGCTCTGGCGCGGCTTGCTCGGCATCCGCGGCGCAGGCGAGAAGCTGGCCGCAAAGCTTTCCCACGTCCCATTGCCGCCGGAAGTGGCACAGGCCGGACTGCGTCCCGCGCGCGAGGGAGGTCAAAATCAGGCGTTGGTGCAGACGCTGATGAAGATTGCCGGCCTGACCCTCGCCAACGAGCAGCTTTCGGCCGCGGAGCTTCAAAGTCTCGCCTTGGAGGCGGTCGCGAAGGGCGATGCGGCCCGAGGTGAGCGAGTTTACCGCCGCGCCGAACTTGGGTGCCAGGCGTGCCATGCCATCGGCGGCGCAGGCGGCAAGGTCGGGCCCGACCTGACCAGCATCGGGGCGAGCGCCCAGCCCGATTACCTGCTGGAGTCGCTGCTCTATCCCAACGCCAAGCTCAAACAGGGGTACCACACGGTGCTCATCACGACAAAGGATCAACAGCAGATCAGTGGCATGGTCGTGCGTGAGAACGCCAATGAAGTGGTGGTGCGCAACGCGTCGGATCAGGAGGTCTCGATTCCGGCTAGGGACATTGTGCAGCGCACCAACGTCGGATCCCTGATGCCTGCTGGACTCATGGATACGCTCTTGCCGGAGGAGCGGATCGACCTGGTCAAATTTCTTTCGCTGCTGGGCAAACCCGGCGAGTACGATGCGGCCCGGGGCGGGGTGGCCCGGGCCTGGAAGATTTATCCGGTCTCGAGCCGACTCCAGCTCGTCCCGACGGAGCAACTGATTCGCGGCGACTTCACGCTTCCGGATTGGATGCCCGCCTTCTCCCTCGCCAGCGGCACTTTGCCAAAGGAGGTGTTTGAGACGGCCGTGCCAAAGCGGGGCACAACGATTCGCGGGCTCTTTGCCGCCACTCAGTTTCACTCGGCCAAGGGCGGACCGGCGACTTTCCACCTGAACGCCGATACCAAGGGGCTCTGGGTAAATGGCGAACCGGTCAAGCGGGGCGAAGGATTCACCGCCCCGACCAAGCCCGGGCTGAACACGATCGTCGTGCAGCTCCACGAACTCGACTTTTCCCGGATCCCCGAGGCCATGAAGCTGACCTCCGATGATGTCTCTTTCCTGTCCAATTAACTCCGCCCGTCCCAGTTTAATCATATAACCCAACCATGAAGATACGTCCGCCCAAGCTGAAAACCATTCTGGCCGCCATCGCACTATGGATCTCATCGAGCATCGGCTTTGCCGAAGAGGGCTTCGTGCCACTCTTTAACGGCAAGAACCTCGACGGCTGGCAGGGCCTGAACGGCGACCGCAGCAGCTACTACGTCAAGGACAGCCTGCTTATCTGCAAGGGAGACGGCCGAAAGATGATTTTCTCGGACAAACAATACGCCAACTTCGTCCTGCGCCTCGACGTCAAACTCGACCCGGGCGGGAACAATGGCGTGGGCATTCGCACGAAACTTGGCCGCCGGCCGGATCTCGAAGGCATGGAGATCCAAATCATCGACAACCCCTATTATTCGCGGGGCATCCCCAAGCCCAACAAGGCGCCGAATGACTGGACCAAACTGAAGGACTACCAGTACTACGGCTCAATCTACGGCGTCGTGCCGGCAAAATCCGGTCACCTGAAGCCCGCGGGCGAGTGGAATCAGGAGGAGATTGTCTGTGAGGGCCGCCGCGTGAAGGTCACCCTCAACGGCGCGGTGATCGTCGACGCCGATCTGGACAAGGTGAAGCCCGTTGATGGGGAAAAACATCCGGGCCTCCAAAATGCCCTCGGTTACATCGCACTCTGTGCACACGGCGACTACGGCGCCCAAGTTTATTTCCGCAACATGCGGATCAAGGAATTGAAATAGAGCACCAAGACCCGGCGAATCGTTGGGGCGCTCGCCCGCGGATCAACAGAGCGAGTTCAGCTTACGATCGGCGTGCCGCCTGATACTTTCTTCTTTGTTCGGTGCACCCTGGCAGGACTTTGCAGTGAGATATCTGCATGGGATTTTCCATCCCGATCTTCTTCCACCTCCTGCTTCATTCGTGCAGTAAATTCTTTACGTTCCGCGACCTTCCTAGACGCCCTCTCAGGGATGATTTCGAGGCCAACACTCGGGTCCATGTTCAAGTCGACATGGCTGAACTTCGCGGCACCCACGGTCGTCGGTGCCCTCGCAACGTGTAGCTTCGGCAAGGGTGCGTAACTCGGCGACTGATTCCTGCTACGCTGGTGGCGATGACAACGACCACCCCGATGACAGCAGTATACCATTCCGAGTCGGCGGGTCTGCCATCGCGCGCCCGGCGTTTCATGACTTGGCGGTGCACCCGGCCACGGGGGCAGCGCATTCCCCGGGAACTGTGGCAGGCGGCGACCGCCGTGGCGCGGATCCACGGGATTAGTCCGACGGTCGCGGCGCTCAAACTCAATTATTACGATCGGCAACGCCGACTGCACAGCGGCCAGGCGTGCCGACCCGGGCGTCCTCCCGCCGCGGTCTTCGTCGAGGTGTCGTCGGTGCCGTCATCTTCCGGCGGCGGGGAGCGCGGC
>CAMDOF010000103.1 GCA_945903465.1 Opitutus sp. GAS368 | reverse complement strand
GCGCAACCAAGCGCGCCGCCCGTACGCTCTCCAGTTCGCCAGTCAGCGAGTGCATCCGGCCGCGTTGCGCAGCATAATCCAGCGCCACGTTGGCTGCGGTGTGCGACATGGGTAAAGAGATGATCGAATGGTAGCGTGCAGCCTCAAGCTCCAGTTCCAGTTGTTCCTTCCAAAAACCCCCGTCGCGCACGAGCGTGCGACCTGACCGCCGCGGACCGCCACCGGCGGCGTCCAACTCGTCGTGTAACTTGGCCAAACCCTGGAGGCACGAAGTGAGCACCTCTTGGTCGGAGCTATTACCGGGGTAGGTACGATAGAGCAGCGGCACGTGGCCGACTTCACTCACCATCATGCCGAGTCCAACCACCCGTAAATCGCTCCGCTTGCTCTTGGCGTGACCGCGCTGCGCCAATGCCCCAGGGGTCGTGGTCGCAATGGGGGTGTCAAAGTTCGTGGAATCGAAGGCGAGCACCTCCGCCGAAAGATTAAAGTGGGCAACCGCCGCACGAGCGATTGCCAACTGGGCGCGCTCCAGTTGCTCGTCGGTGACCCTGGTCCCCGCCCGGTGAAAAGCCTGCCCGGTAAAACGCTCCGCCGGCAGGCAGGAAATCCGCGGGATGCTCTGATCGAGGAAATCGGCCAAGTCACGTTTCGCCCCAGGGGCACACGCCCGTTGCACGGCCACCGCCACCGCCAACTCTCCCACCGTCGGACCTTGGGTGCCAGCCGCTTGTGCGCAAGCCTCGTTGATCAGCCGCACCAGATCGAGCTTCTCGGCCACCCAGCTCAAGGCCCCGACATCACCGACCCGCTTCGTACCCAGGGTGCACGTCTTGGCTAAGTCCGCCACGGGCGCCGGGTCCGCCGGCCCGAGTAGCACCTGACGGGAGACGGGTTGCTTCGTCCGCGGGTTCCACACTGCCTGCGCCACGACACGATATAAGCGCCCGCCGACCTGACGTTCAAAGAAGTACATCCTTCAACTATTTTTGAGTGTTACGCCTATGCAAGCACGTACCTTTAAAATATCGCCAGTTTATGCTAAAATATCGGGCCCACGTGCGAAGGTAGGGCTAGGCTTTAAGCGGCCTCCCATCAGCAGTGTTCCGCCGGTGCGAGTGGTCACGTTTGGTGCCAAGCCTTCTTTTCTGAGCTAATCCAGAAGGTGTACTCTGGCCCACCCCGAAGAGACGGGATACTTCTTTGAAATAACGCGCTCCCACGTGGAATCCACCGCCCCAACCATCCGCGGCGAAATGCCGCCTTCGTTAATTTGGTGACGGGGTGACGGGGAACCTTGACGCCAACCCCGCCACGAGCCGACGGTAAAGCAGTGCTCTCAAAACCTATTCCTGGGTCGACTGGTGAGGTGCTCACTTCACTCCCTTCACCCTATTTACCGCATGCAGCCACCGGTCTGCTGTACTTGCCACGTTTCATCGCAAAATGTCGCTATGTAAAAACTCATGGCGCCCTTCCGGCCAGCTACGCAAAAAATTACAAACGAGGCTGCGATCGTTTTTTGTCCCAGCACCTCGGTCTTGAACCCGCGACCATCGAAAAAATTGTCCACGCGTCGTCCGATGACGCCACTGTCGAAACTCACTTGAAGGAAATTTTACCTGCTGACGTGCGAGCCGCCCAATGGAATCGGCGCTTAGTCCAGATGGGCATGACGGAGGCTGGACGCGAATTTCTCCTCACCGCTCTCACCGCGATGGGCTGCGCCGACCGCGCCGCCGATATTAGGAGCGTACCCGATTTAATTGATTTCGACGAAGGCCGCATTCCGTAAAAACTTCCCCCCGGCGGTCCGCCATTTCTTTTCGCGCGAGGAGTCTATCGGACTTAGCCGCTTGGAGGCGTTTGTGTCTCAATATTCGACTTTTTATTAACTCAAACTCGCAAATAATCGCTGCCAGAGGCCTTTTTTTCTAAGAACGACAGGCGGTTGTGCGAAGCGAGCCGTTTTAAATTATCAACCACAACGTTCTCATCTTCCCAAAATCACCCTTTCCCGATTTGTTCCTAATATGATTAAAGGCCAAAAGGTTGTCTGCACCAACGATACATTTTCTCCGACCATTCGCGCCCTCTACAAACAGCTGCCGGTAAAAGATAATACCTATACCATCCGCCAAGTTTTTCTCGGCCGTGAAAAAATCGTCAAAGGCGGCGACTCAGCCACAGTTGGACTTCTCCTTAGCGAGCTCACCAATCCTCCCGACCCGTTCCACCAAGGTGAGCAAGAACTTGGTTTTTCTTCCGAGCGGTTTGCTCCGCTCAATGAGGTGCCACCGGAGGAAGCGGAGGAGTCAGAAGTCGTCGGCGTAGGGTCGTGGGTCTCCTCGTAATTAAATCAGGTCTCATTGGATTTGAACGGTGAGATCCTGTTGATCAACCGGTCGCGTTTCCCGCGCGTTGCCCACGGGTGTAAGTAAAAATTTCAGCTTGGTTTTACCGGGTACTCTCGTGAAAAAAGATAGGGACGAGCCAGCGCCATCCACCCCGGATGATTTGAAGTCCGAAAGCTGTTTGAGATAGCGCGTATCATGAAATACGAGCTCCCAAACAAACGCGGGTTCAGTTGGAGGTAACGTAATCACCAGAAGATGCTCCAGTTTCACCGCGACCGCGTTTACTTTTTTTTCCTTCGTTAACGTGATCGCAACCGTACCCTTCGGCTTAATTTCCTGCGGCTTGGAGGCGCACCCCAAAAGTCCCACGAGAGAAAACGTCATCACGATGAACATTCTTAAAAACATCTCTAATTTATAAGCGCAAGCTGGCCTAGAAAGAAGTTCCAAGTAGCGCGTTCTGTTGCTCCGGATAGCAGGCAACGCTTCAAATGAGACATATGATCGGCGACGCGCCTTGGGCATGACCTCGGTGATTGATGGGAAGAGGGGCTGTTCCGATCTGGATAAACTTACTTCGACCAGCACCGAACTTAAAAATAGAAATCCGCCAAGAATGTCTCATGGCGGATTTACCAAGCCCCATTATCGGACGATACAGTGCATACCGTGCCCTCGACCAAACGAGGGCGCGCCCGCGGAGGGCGCCATCAACTGGGCCTACTTAATTTCCAACTGGGGGCGCACCGCCTCGGGCCAGTCGATGTGATAAAACTGACCGCGTGGTTTATCGGTGCGTTCATAGGTATGTGCGCCGAAGAAATCCCGTTGGGCCTGCAACAAATTCGCTGGAAGACGAGCCGAGCGGTAACTATCATAATAAGCGAGGGCGGACGAAAATGTTGGTGAAGCGACCCCACATTCAGCGGCGAGCGCCACCACCTTACGCCAATTTTCCTGCGCCTTTTGCACCGTCTTGATGAAATAAGGATCCAGCAAGAGATTCGCGAGTGTCGGATTACGCTGATAAGCCTCGGTGATCTTCTGTAAAAATACCGCGCGAATGATGCAACCTCCCCGCCAAATTTGGGCGATCTCGCCAAAATTAAGGGCCCATTTGTATTCTTTCTGCGCCTCACGCATGAGTTGGAAACCCTGCGCATAAGAACAAATCTTCGAGCAATAAAGCGCGTCGTGAATCGCACTGATGAGCGCTTGCTTGGAACCTTTGTATTTCTTTTTTGGCCCTTTGAGCATTTTTGAAGCCGCCACGCGCTCTTCCTTGACCGCGCTGATGCAGCGCGCAAAAACCGATTCCGCAATCGTCGGAGCCGGCACGCCCATATCGAGCGCGTTGACCGACGTCCATTTTCCAGTGCCTTTCTGGCCAGCGGTATCGAGCACGATATCGACGAAAGGTTTCTTCGTTATCGGATCTTTCTGCTTCAGGATATCCGCCGTGATCTCGATCAAAAAGCTACCCAACATACCGCGGTTCCATTCAGAAAAAATTCCCCCCATTTCTTTCGGTTTAAGCCCAAGCAGACCCTTCATCAGCGCATAGGCCTCACAAATCATCTGCATATCGCCATACTCGATTCCATTATGAACCATCTTCACGTAGTGGCCGGCGCCATTTTCTCCAATGTAAGTCGCGCAAGGAACACCCCCGACGATCGGTTTACCGGGAGCGGCACCGACGAGAGGAACGCCCGTCTTCGCATCTACTTTAGCTGCGATTGCATTCCAGATCGGCGCCAATTCCTTGTAAGCCGTCGCATCGCCACCCGGCATAAGCGCTGGGCCAAAGCGGGCACCTTCTTCACCGCCCGAAACACCCGAGCCGATGAACCGAAGGCCTTTTTCCCGGAGCGCTTTTTCGCGTCGAATAGTATCGGTCCAGAGGGCATTGCCCCCATCTATGATGATGTCGCCCGTTTCAAAAAGTGGCACAAGGCCGTCGATGACAGCATCCGTCGCCTTGCCCGCTTGGACGAGAATGACCGCCTTGCGGGGCCTAGCGAGTGATTGGACAAATTCCACCAAGGTTTTCGTGCCCACGAGACCGCCCGGCGTCGTCAGATTTTCCGCTACAAATTTATCCGTTTTTTCCGTCGTACGGTTATAAACCGAGATCCGGAAACCGTGATCAGCGATGTTGAGAGCGAGGTTCTGACCCATCACGGCTAGGCCGATGAGTCCAATGTCAGAATGTATTTTAGCCATAGCGAAATAAAAGCCAAGGATCACAGGGCAAACCGTCGAGAAAACCAACCCCATTTTATACCGATTCTAATAAAAATTGCGGGCTCTTGTTTCCGATGGACCTTCGCGGGGAGGGCGCGCCATCCTCGATTTTTTGAGCCGCAAGATCGTCGGCAGGGCCTGTGCGCCCACCTTCCATACCCGTCTCGTGGCGGCCCTCACCGACGCCCTGCAGCGGCGGCAACCCACCGCAGGACTTCTCCATCACTCGGATCGCGGCAGTCAGTAGGTCGACGGCGACTACATCGAGGCGCTCCGCACCGCCGGCATCGAACGTAGCATCAGCCGCGCTGGCAATTGCTACGACAACGCCGCCATGGAATTCTTCTGGAGCACGCTGAAGTCCGATAACGGACTAGATGAGGCCATTCCAGTCAGCCGCCACCCCAGAACCAACCGTCGGTTACTGCTTCGGTGAAGAGCCCCCTTTAGAGGGGAAAAAAATGGCCAACGCGTTAACAACCGGTGAGGCCCAGCTCGGTTCATTGCGCTCCCGAATCCAAGTGGTACCCACGTTGCTGAATAAGAAAAAGATACCAAAACCCAACGCTATCTTGGAAAAATTCGCTAGTTTCCGCATCAGCATAGCGGTCATGACTGACACGATGATCAACACGACTATTTTGGCCCAAAAATCCCAAGTAATGGCGCTGATTTTTTCAACAAGAGCCCAATGGGCGATGGCATACGTGAAAGCTGACATGGGCACCGTGGTAAACCCAAAAACTCGCTCTTCCAGCTCTAAGTCGTTTTAGCCCGAATTTGACTCTTTTTTAACAATTAAGGTACCAGCGAAGAGGGAGAACCTGGAACACGAGCAACCGCTAATGAGCATCGTTAAGACGAGATCTTTGGACCCTCCTTACGAAGAGGGAAGCGCCCCAAGGCCACCGTGCTCACCGCGAGTCGCGCAGTTAATCCAAGCGGTGGCGCCGCCAGTGTAATATTCCTTTTTCCAGATCGGCAAGCGGGCCTTCATTTCATCAATGACAAAGCGTGAAGCCCCAAAGGCGGCGTCGCGATGGTTTGCTGTAACTCCCACCCAAACCGCCAATTCACCTAACTGCAAATGACCCGTGCGATGAACGGCCGCGATCCCGACTACCGCAAAACGCTCGTGTGCTTCCGCGAGGATTTTTTTGCCTTCGGCAACTGCGAGCACGGCGTAGGCTTCGTATTCAAGCGAAAGCACGACCAGCCCTTGATTGTGTTGTCGAACCCACCCTGCAAACGTGACACACGCGCCAGCTTCAACATTGGTCAGCGTTTGCTGCCATGCAGCTGGATCAATCGGGTTCGAAACAATTTTAAACATGGTGCGAAGCTTACGCCTAACCGCCCGCGACAGGCGGAATAAAAACAATTCGATCGCCTTCCCGCAGCGACGTGGTGCTCAAAACAAACGTGTCATTTATAGCCGCGCGCACACGCTCGCTGGGTAAGGTAAAGCCATGAAGCAACCGCAATTCTTCGTAAAGAGCGGCCGGCGTCATTGCGGTCGTCGAGAGCGTTTCCTGCCCAAGGCCACGTTGCTCCCGAAGAATCGCAAAGTAGTAAACTGAAACTGACAGCATAAAATTTTCTGCGACAATTAATGGGCCGCGAACTCAGCCGGTGCGACGTAGGCACGTTTACCACCCGTTTTTTCCAACAAGCGCACGCGTCTTATTTCAATTTCATGGGAAACGGCTTTAGCCATATCGTACACCGTCAATGCCGCGACGGTGGCACCCGTCAATGCTTCCATTTCCACCCCGGTCTTCCCGTGGACCTGCACCCGACAATGAATGGCGATCTCCCCACGTTCACGATTTGGGATGATTTCAATCTGACAATCTTCCAGCGCCAAGGGATGGCAGAGCGGAATGAGATCGCTCGTTTTTTTTGCACCCATCACTCCAGCTAAAATCGCTGTTTGAAATATCGGGCCTTTCTTGGTCGCAATTTCTCCATCTTGAAGCAGTTCTGCGAGTTGTTTGGGCAAGGTGACCATCGCTACTGCGTGCGCCTGGCGGCGGGTAATTGCTTTATCCCCAACGTTGACCATCGCGGGGCGATTTTGCGCATCAAGGTGGGAGAACATCCCGAAAACTCTCCGGCAAAAACGGCCGCCGCTCAACGCTCAACTTTATGAAAAACGCACCAGCAGATCGAAAAGAGATCCATCGAAATAATGCTCAAGGAGTGATTCGGTCGCGGCGGTTTTTTAAGAAAACGTCTCCATCCGCCAACTTATTGGGACGGAAATAATCCGAATATCCGCGGCGAACTCATCTCAAAAATCGTTAACTTCCGTCATCACGGTAGCGATACGACCCTCCAACTTTCAGATCCAAGGATAAAATGGCACGATTGTGCCGGCCTGAAACGACGTGGATTCTGCCGCTAATTCGACGATCCCATCGGTACCGATCAGCCCAGCAAAGTCACCTGAGGTATTACTAGGATCAGGCTGCGCCAGACATTCGCCAGGTTGGCCTTCGACGAGTTTTACTGGGAGCAACCATGTCAATCTCGGTTTAAAAGATACCGGAGCAGCCAGCGCGACACGGCGTGCAGGCTTAGCCAGGAAGCCACCGGCATAAGCGAGGGCCGGGAGTACGTACCGATGTAAACACGTGTAGGTGGAAACGGGATTACCGGGCAGCGCAAAAACCGGAGTTTGGCGCGCGCTTAGGCCGAACCAAAACGGTTTACCGGGGCGTTGAGCGACACCATGAAAAATTTTCTTCACGCCTTGGCGCTCCAGTTCCGCGGGGAGATAATCAAACTTTCCCTTGGAAACGCCTCCAGAAATTATAACCACGTCGAACTCGGCCAAAATATGCCAGAGGAGATGCTCAATTTCGTGGCGAACATCTCTTAAGTGAAAACGCGAAACGTGCGAAAATCCCGCCGTGATCAACGCGGCGCGAACAGCGTAATCGTTACTTCGTCTGATTTGATGAGCCGCCGCGGGAGCGTCGACTTCAACAAGTTCATCGCCCGTTGCCACAATCGCAATTTTTGGGCTCTGGCTAACGGAGAGCGAAGCGTAGCCACAGGCCGCCGCTACGGCAATTTCGCGGCCGGATAGGAGTGTACCGGCCGAGACAATGACGTCACCCGCGTGATGGTCGGTGCCACGGTGATGAACAGCGTGACCAACCTGAAATTTATCGTGGCCCTTCATCAAATTAATATTCGCGCCTTCGCGCAAAGTGTCTTCGTAGGGAACTACCGTATCCGCACCTTCGGGCAAAACCGCTCCGGTCATTACTTCAATACACGCAGCTGTTTCGCCACTCAGTTGAAAAGGTCGCATACCTGCAGCCTGAACACGTTCCACTTTGAATTGGCTCAGGCCGGCCGCAATCGCGACGGCCCGCAGGGCAAAACCATCCATCGTTACCCGATGAAAAGGAGGTAGATCACGATCTGCCTTAATGGTTTGACGCAAGATGCGTTGATGGGCCGAAGCCAAAGGACAATCTTCACTTCTGAAGGGAACAATATTTTCGAGAATTAATTTCTCGGCCGCGGCAGGGGTGAGCATTTAAATACATCAGAAAATATCGAATTCGCGGCAAGCGCACGGAGAAACTGGCAAAATGTCGGTCAATGTGTCCTTTAATCTTAAGCGTGAAATCTGCACCCTCACTTTCAACCTCGCCAGTTCAGGATGGCTTTTCCCGACCACTACGCGATCTGCGGATTTCTGTAACTGATCGTTGTAATTTCCGTTGTCCCTATTGTATGCCGGCAGAACTTTTTGGGCCAGGGCATGCTTTTTTACGCGATCCCCAGTTGATGACGCTCCGTGAAATTATCCAAATTGTCCGAGCCTTTCAGGCCCTTGGTGTAGAAAAAGTTCGTCTTACGGGTGGCGAACCATTACTGCGGGCAGACCTTCCGGACCTTGTGCGACTACTAAGGGAGGAACTTCAATTAAAAGATATTGCACTGACGACGAACGGCTGGCTCTTGGAGAAACTTGCGCCTAAACTTCAAGCGGCGGGTTTGACCCGGTTAAATGTATCGGTGGACTCACTTAATGATCAGACGGCCGGTCGTCTTAATGGTTTGGGTTTTAAGCCTGAGCGGGTGTTACGAGGGATCGACGCAGCCGCTGCGCTCGGTATTCCTGTTAAAATAAACTGTGTCGTTCAGCGGGGCGTCAATGATGGTGAGTTACTGGAATTGGCAGCTTACTTCCGAGCGCGCCGACACCCCTTGCGATTCATTGAGTTCATGGATGTAGGTAATACGAATCAATGGGCGCATGACCGGGTCGTTTCGGCTGAAGAAATCATCAAAATGGTTCACGCCGTCTGGCCGTTGGAGCCGATGGGACCCACTTATCGCGGTGAAGTGGCAGCTCGGTACCGGTACCTCGACGGTTGTGGGGAAATTGGATTAATCGGTTCGGTCACAGCGCCATTTTGTCGAGATTGCCACCGGGCGCGACTCTCCGCCGATGGAAAATTATATACCTGTTTATTTGCCTCGCTGGGTTGGGACGTTTTGGCCGCATTACGAGCACCAGATTCGAGCGCTTCCGCGCTGGAAGCGTTTTTACGCCGAATCTGGCAAGGACGCAGAGACCGCTATAGTGATGAGCGTGGCGAAGTTCTCGCGGCGGGCGAAACTCGCGCTAAAATTGAAATGAGCTATATTGGTGGCTAAAATTAGCCAAATATACTCATTCGTAACTGGCGGCGCGTCCGAGATAATTCAACGTCCATATTTCCTTCCAGACTCGATAGCGACCCTCTTGGGTAAATTTACCAAGATCTTCACGTTGTTGATGCGGATGCAAAAAACCTAATTCGGTATTAAGCTGATCAAGTTCTCGTTGAATGGCATTCAAATCAGTCAATGGATCTACACTAAACGGTTGTACAGGATTTTGGGTTTTAAGCAGTCGTCGACGATGTCGTTCCTGTAATCGAGATAAAGAACGACAGCAAGGGTCGCGTTCAACTAACCAGTTCTCTGGATAGAAACCTGCAAATGGGAGATATAAATTATCTGTAACAATACGGCGACCGTCTGACAAACATGACATCACTCCGAAACAAATCGAAATAGCCCCATTTGCTTGAGGAATAAACGTTATTTGCACGCGAACGGTCGCTTGTGCATCTTCGTAGATTGAAACTCGTAAAAAAACCGCCGGGGCAATCTCTGCTTTTAGAGCTTGGACTTGGCGAAAGCCCTGACTGCGCAACCACTCGCGAACTTTTAACAACCGAGGTTGTACAGGCCATTCTTCGCCAGAATTATTGACAGTGTAACGAGGAAATAACGGAATAGGGCTTAAACTGTGGGCGGAAATTGCGAGCCAATTCATTAATGTCTCACCAAGAAACCAGGTGATAAAAAAAACTACTACCAAGACCCAAAAAGGACGATCAATCCAATCGAATTCAATTGAAAATTGGGCGGTGCCAAATGCAAAAACAAACCAACGCAACCACCGGTGAAAAATTGCTAATAACGGTGAATTGAGGTGAAGATTAATTTGCATCATCACCAAGGAAATCACCATAGCGGCCAGGATTAAGTAATATGTTTGCAAAAAATCTACAGGAGAACTGAATTGAAGGATCTATTCGATATTATAAGCTGGATATAAAATTAAATATCCTGCTCATTTATTAACTGATACGGACCGGCATGATCACACAAACGAAGTTTTCCAGTGTTTTAAAAACACCTGGACTGACTTCATCTTTTACCTCAAGAAAAACTTCATCTTTCGTTAATGCTTTTAATGGATCCATTAAAAATGATGGATTAAAGGCAACCTGCAGTTCTGGCCCGCTGTAGCTGATGGCCATAGATTCGTGTGATTCACCGAAATCGGGACTTTGTGCAGAAAGTTCAAGTAAGTTGCTCGATAGCTTAATTTTAATAGAGTTAGCTTTTTCCGAACAAACTAATGCTGCTCTATGAACACATTGTAGAAATAATTCCCGCTCTAATTTAACACGCTGGTGGGTTTCTTTAGGAATAACTTGATGATAATTCGGATAACTTCCCTCCACTACTTTTGAATAAAGATAAACGTGGTCGATTAAGCCGCTGGAATCTTTGTCGGTAGCAATTTGAAAAGCTGCCCGGCGTTCATTAAAGTTAATCCTGATTTTTTCACCTTTATCGAGTAGGCGTGTTAATTCACCGACAGTTTTAGCTGGTAAAATAATTGAGCCAGCACTGGCCGGAGGAATTTCCATTTCTTTTGCCGTTAAAGCGAGTCTCCGACCATCGGTCGCAACCAACGACAATTTTTCATCTTTAAAATTGAAATAAACACCATTGAGAATGTAACGGGTTTCATCTGTGGATTGAGCGTACGCAACGCTCTTGAGCATACTAACAAGTTCACTTTGTTGGAGGCTGTAGGCTTTTTCTTCACCAAACTCAGGTAGGGGGGGGAACTCCTCTTTGCCGATTCCCATAATTCGAAAGGTAGAACCCCCCGAAGTTAATTTGACCTGGTGGGTTGCGGCGGCGTCGAAGGTAACGTCGATGTTGGGCAATTCCCTAATGATTCCGGCTAAACGCTTCACCGGTAGGGTCACGGAGCCCATTTCCTTAACATCGGCCTTAATTTTGCAGCGAATGCCCAAGTCTAGATTTGTTGTGGTGAGAGAAATTTGGTCTTTTTCTGCCTCGATGAGAACGTTGCTCAAAATCGGCATCGTCGCTTTGGAACCAACGACGTTGAGAACTTGAGCGAGACCGTTGGCGAAGTGATCGCGATTAATTTTGAATTTCATGCGGAGCGAAGCGTTAAAAAGAAAGGAAGCTAACAAAGGCTAATTGAATAGAGATTCAATAAGTAATTCTATCCCTATTCATATGGGCTGCGAACAACTGGGATAAGTGACCTTTTTACCTCTAGGAATGAGAGGATTTTAATTGGTGAAAAACTTTTGGTGCGGTGTGAGGAAAAGGCAGGTTATTCGCAAGTGGGTAATTGTTCGGAAAATTTACGCAGCTTATTCACGCCTTATTCAGAACAAGCGGGAGGTGCCTCTTTGGTTTCAATCCGAGGTGTTCCTCGACGAATGTAGCGCAAAAGCCCGAAAAAAATGTAAGCAAGAAAAATGGCTAAGATGGCAAATTCTTTGAAGCTGATGACCAAAGCGATGGTCACGAGTAAGAGAACAAAAGGCCGCAGGCGGGTTTTTGTCTGCATATCGATGCCCTTGCCGCTGGGATAGCGAACGTGACTCATCATTAAAAAGGCAACGAGCAACATCAGCGGAGGTAATGCCAAGGCCCAAGTTTTTAATGTGCGGTCCATTTCACCGAGTTTAAGGAGAAACAGAACGGTGGCGGCAACCGTGAGAGCGGCGGCCGGCACGGGTAAACCGATGAAGTCTCGATTCGAGTCTTTTGTGCCCGGATGAAGGAGTGGATTGGTGATGACGTTGAAGCGGGCCAGGCGCATTGCCGCGCAGAGTAAATAAATAAATCCAATAAACCAGCCGATATTTCTAAACCATTGATAATCTGGAGATTGAGTTGGTGATATAATGAGATAAAACATTAAAAGGGCGGGAGCCATACCGAAAGAAATGACATCGGCTAAAGAGTCGAATTCAGCGCCAAACAATGATTCGCGCCCTCCCATTCGGGCGAGGCGACCGTCCAAGGTATCAAAAGCGGCGGCACCAAAAATCAACCAGACGGCGAACTTGTAATGTTCGGCGTTGGTGTAGCCCTCGTATTGACCGGTTAAGGCAGTTTCAGCCAACCGTGCGTGGATGCATTGGACAATAGCTAAAAACCCGCAGAATAAATTTCCTGCCGTCATTAAATTAGGCAAAAAATAAATCCGACTCGCTTGGGAGACATTGTATGGATTCTCTCGCGAATTCAAATCCTTGGAGCTGTCTCCAGATTTAAAATCCGATTCTGAACCACGTTTATATTGGTGAGTGTTCACTTAGTCAGACTTTCAAGATACTTCCAAAATTTAGAATCTTGTTCAATGAGTTGTTGTTCGGAAACGGGTAATTTATTGCGCAATAAAAAATCTTCTAGAGAATTTCGGTGCAGGATATAATCTACGTGGAGCGAATTACCCAACAATTCGAAATAAAATCGAAAATCCCCAGCGCGGAGCCTGTAAAGAGATTTGGGTCCTCGTCGAAAATACCCAAGCGGTTCGCGTGGCTGAGCAAGGTCAGAAGCCTTCAATGCAGTGATCGGCTCAATCGCGTCAAGTTGGGCCAGCTTATCCAACAAGTTGAGCTCACGCATCGCTTGCTCAGAGAAGGTTACCTGGTACATGGGGAAGCCCGCAGATAGCTGAACACGCGATTTTTTAGGGTGAACATTTTATCCAAACTGTGCAGGTGGAAAATCGACCCAAGCGGTCCATAGATAAGGAAGTCGGACCGAGAGCGGGTTAATCGGCAACGCTATTTCTGATAAAAAACGGAGAGAAATTTTATTCGAAAAAGCCGCGAGAATGAGAAGGGATCCACGTGATCGCGGTGAGAGAAACTAAGGGTGGCCGGACGCTAGAAACCGCGCGTGGTGAAAGAGGTTTTTAATCGTCCGAGTTGAAAACTTCACCGAACAAAACCCAATTTTTGCCGTCGAAGCGCATTAATTGAGCGGATTCAAGCGGTGCATAATCGGTGGCACTCGTATTAACGGTGATGCTAGGTAAAAGCAGCGTGGGGGAGAAATTTTGGAGGTTGGCAGCTTGGCGCAAGATATTCTCCCGAGTGAGAAGATCACCGGCTTGAGTGAGTACTTGAACAAGAATTTGCGCCGCGTTGTAGGCGTAAACATTGTAAGAATCGTAAGGATTTCCCTCTGGGTAGTAGGCGTGCATAAATGCGAACCAAGCGAGGATGGCGGGGTCATCGCGCCATGCAGGACTACCGGGATCCTTGGTATCCATAGATGAGATAATACCCATGGATTTTTCAAGGCCGGCTGGCAAAAGGACAGAGCTGATAGAACTAGCCGGATGGTTGAGATAGTGAACGGGCCGCCAACCGATGGCGGCCGCCTTCCGGATGGCTTGGGCGGCGAACTTGGCCCCGGCAGCATTCAGAAAGACCTCGGCGCGCGCGCTCTGCAGCTCAATGATTTGAGAATCAATGGTAGCGTCGGTGTTTTCGTAGGATAATGCGGCGACGATCAAGTGTGAATGTAAACCGAGGCCCTCGCGCAAACCCGCCAAGTAATCTTTGCCGTAGTCGTCATTCTGATACAAGACGCCGATCCGTGCGTGCGGGGTATTTTTTAGGATATGAGAGGCGTAGATTTTGGCCTCGGTCCGATAGGCGGTCTGGAGGCCCATAGTCCAAGGGTAGTGGTTGGGATCGTTCCAGTGGTGGGAGCCGCTGCTGATGAACAGTTGTGGCACTTTTTTAGCGTTGAGATATTTACGGACGGCGAGGTTGGGAGCGGTGCCGAGGGAGCCGAACATAAGTAGCACCCGATCTTCTTCGAGTAAACGCCGGGTGGCTTCGACAGTTTTGGGAGGGCTGTAGCCATCGTCGAGGCTGATGAAAGTGATCTTCCGACCATGAACGCCGCCGCGATCGTTGATCATACGGAAGTAGGCGGCCTCGGTTTTACCGATGGTACTCCAAGCGGAACCGGTGCCGCTGTAGGGCATGGTATTGCCGATTTTGATTTCGGAGGAGGAAGCACCCGTGTCATAATTTTTTTCTGACGGCAAAGCGAGTGGCGGCGTGATGACAAGTGTGGCGATGAGACCGGCGCCAAAGAAGCCGGCGAGCAATCTTCGCCGTGGGCTCGTTTGGATGAAGGCCGCGTTTACGAAGCCAGCGATTCCTTTGGGCATCGCGTAAGTACAAGCGATCAGCAGAATGCCGTAGAGCATCCAAGGTGCGGCGCGAGAAATCTGTCCGGTAAGATTGGGGATAAACTGGATAAAAAAAGCACCGTAGATGGCGCCCGTGAGGGTGGATAGTCCGCCGATGATGATACCGATGAGAAACGAAAGAGAGAGAAACAAGGTGAAGCTATCGGGGGCGATGAATTGGACAACGAGAGCGCTCAGCCCGCCGGCGATGCCGGTGTACATGGCGGAGAGACCGAAGATGATGGTTTTATAACGGGCGATGTTGATGCCGAGGGAAGCGGCGGCGACGGGGTGGTCCCGCAGCGCGGTGAGGGCGAGGCCGATGCGACCGCGAAGAAGATTATGGGCGAGCAGAAACAGACTCGCCGTGATGCCGAGTGTGAAAAAATAGAGTCCGATATCCTGAGAGACGGGCAGGCCGAAAAGGGGGTCTGGTTTTTGCAGGACGATGCCTTGGGAACCGCCAGTCCACGGTTCGAATCGTGGATGTTTGAGAAGTTGGGGCAAGGCGACGGCGAGGGCAAACGTGGTTAGAGATAAATAGAGATTAGCGAGGCGGAGCGCCGGTAGGGCGAACAAGCTACCCGCTGCCAGGCAGAGGACGGCGGCGAAAGGCGGGGTCGCCCAATAGGGCACGCTGGAGTGGTTGATCAGAATGGCGGTGACGTAAGCGCCGATGGCAAAAAATGCGCCGTGGCCGAGGGAGATTTGGCCGCTATAACCGGTGAGAAGATTCAGCCCCAGTAAGGCGATGGCGTAAATGAGAACTTGGGTAAGTTGAAACGTTTGGTAGGCGCTGAGAAGAAACGGCAGGATGGTTGCGAGGACGATGACGATAAAGGCGAAGACGAAGAACTTGGGCGAAGCACGCGATGGGTTGGGAGGCGTGAGCATGCTGGAAATTTTCATGAACGGTTAACGGACGGTTGACCGGGAGAAGGGGGAACGGGGTCGGGGCTGGCGGCGGAGTTTACACCCGGGGGACGGAGGTACGGCCGAAAAGTCCGGAAGGTCGTAGCAGGAGGACGCCGACGATGAGAAAGAGTGCAACGGAAAGTTTGAGTTCGTTACCGATGACATAGGTGCCAAGAAGGTTCTCGAGCACGCCGACAAGAAAGCCGCCGAAGACAGCCCCGCCCGGGCTGGTGATGCCCCCGATCAGCGCTCCTGCGAAGGCGCAGATCAAAATGCCGGACATCATATTAGGTTCAAGGTAGACGACGGGCGCGGCCATCATACCGGCGATCGCGCCGATGGCGGCCGCGAGGCCCCAGCCGAGGGCCAGCAGGCGATGAACGCGGATGCCGACGAGTCGGCTGGAGACCGGATCTTGGGCGACGGCGCGCAACGCTAATCCGAGTGACGTGGAGCGAATGAAAATGTGCAAACTCAGGACGACCGTGAGGGTGATGCCGATCGCGCCAACATCATGGGCGGAAATTAGATGGCCGGCGAAGACGGCATGGTGAGGAAATGGGCTGGGAAAGGTTTTTAACGACGACGAAAAAATCCAGGCGGCGAGACTATGGAAGATAGTGAGAAGTCCGATGAATACGACGACGACACCCAAGGTGGGAGTTGCCGCAAGTGGTCGGATGATGAAACGTTCGATAAGTACGCCGAGGGTAAACGCGATGAGGATAGTGAGAAAAAAAGTGATCCAGTAAGGGACCCCCGCCGCGAGGAGCGACCAAGCCAGATAGGTCGAAAACATGGCGAGTTCACCTTGGGCAAAATTTATATGGTGAGTCGTTTGGTAGATCATGACCAATGCGAGAGCGACGCTGGCGTAAATGCCGCCGGTCGATAAGCCGGCGATGACCTGGTGCATGAAGGCGGTCACGGGAAATTATTTTCCAAGTAGGCGCGACGTACGGTCGGGTGTTGGCGAATGGCCTGGGTCGGACCGTCTAAGATGATCCGGCCGGTCTCGAGGAAAAGGGCGTGATCAGCGAGCTCGAGGCCAAGGGTGATGTTTTGTTCGACGAGCAGGATGGTTACTTTTTCTTGGGTGTTGATGGAGCGTATGATGTTAAAAAGTTCGTTAACGATGATAGGAGCGAGCCCGGCGGACGGTTCATCCAAGAGGAGGAGGCGTGGGCGGAGGAGCAGCGCACGGGCGAGTGCGAGCATCTGTTGTTCGCCACCGGAGAGCGTGCCCGCGGTTTGATCGTGGCGTTGCTGGAGAATGGGAAAATAGGTATAGATCCGCTCGAAGTCTTCCGCGATTTCGCGGCGGTTGCGGCGAGTGTGTGCGCCCAGCCGCAGATTTTCTTTGGTGGTTAATGTAAGGAAAGTGCCGCGATTGGCCGGAACGTGCGCGATGCCGAGGCGAACGATGTCTTCGGTGGGGAGCGCGTTGAGGGACTGGCCGGCGAATGCAATGCTACCGCGGGTTGTGACCAAGCCGCATAAGGCGCGCAGTGTGGTGGTTTTACCGGCACCGTTGGCGCCGAGTAGCGTGGTAATCGTGCCGCTCGTTAAGGTGAATGTGACGTCGTGGAGAACCTGCGTGGTATCATATCCCGCGCAGAGTCCGTTGACAACGAGCAGCGGGGTCATCCGTGGAAGTCTCCTAGATACGCGGAGATGACGGCCGGATTTTGGCGGATTTCAGCGGGCGTACCCTCGGCGATTTTTCGGCCGAAATTGAGGACGACGACCTGGTTGGCGATCGCCATGACGAGCGGCACATGGTGCTCGACGAGGAGAACGCTGAGGCCGAGCTCGTCGCGGAGGCGGCGGATGAGCTGCCCAAGTGTGGTGACCTCTTCGTGATTCAAACCGACGGCGGGTTCGTCGAGGAGTATTAATTGAGGATCGCTGGCGAGGGTGCGGGCGAGCTCAACGCGTTTTTGGGTAGCGAAAGGCAGGGTGGTAACGTGAGCATCGCGGACGGCGGTCAGCTCGAGCAGATGGAGGAGGGTGTGGAGGCGGGAGTAATCGGCGGCGCGCTCTCGGGGGATCTGGCGGGTGCGAAAGGCGTGAGCGAAAAACTCCGTGCGATTTCGCGAATGGCGCCCGACTAAAATATTTTCTGAAACGGTAAGGGACGGGAAAAGAGCGGGGGTTTGAAATGTGCGGCCGAGCCCGAGGTGGGCGAGGTGATGCGGGGGTACCTGGTGTAATGATTGGCCGGCAAAAACGACCTGACCCTGATCGTAGGGATAAAGGCAGGAGAGCCCGTTTAACAAGGTGGTTTTGCCGCTGCCATTGGGGCCGATGAGGCCGCAGATTTTTTTAGGACCGATATCGAAGGAGACCTGCTTGAGCGCGATGATACCGCCGAAGCGGATACCGAGATTTTGCACGCTGAGTAAAGGGGACGCGGTGGAGTTTCCGGAGGTGGGCGGCGAGGTGCGGGCGGGCGCGGAATGCCCTCGAATCGGCATGGGGCGGTGGGGAGTTACGAGAGGCGTCGTGGGGCGTGGCCAAAGCGCGTGGCCGAGTTAGGCTTTCGCCCTTAAAGCCAGGCGAAAGAAACGCTTAAAGAGAGCGAGATTGGAGGGAACTGACAGCCGGCCGATTTTCATAAAAAAATGTCAAAAAAACCTAAGTTTGATCGGCTGGTCGGAAACGGAGGGGCCGAGTTGATTTAGGGCTGCTGATGTGGGGAAGGGGCGTCGTCGTCATGCTCTTCAGGATCCTCTTCGTCGTTAAAAGCAGCTTCGGCTTCAGCGAGAATGAGCTGGGCGGCGGCGACATTTTCTTCATCGACCATGACACGGATGCCGCCACCGGCGAAGTGGACGGCGGCTTGAGCGGTGAGTTCTTCGGGCACGTACGCGGGGATCTGATTTGCCTCGAGGACGGATTTGAGGAGCATGGCCTCGGCAGGATTTGAACAGGTGATGACGGTAATCATGGTGCCAACGTGGTTGGTTTGAGGTTAGATGGCGAGAGGGCGATTCGCCGGTGGGCGAGGCTACTGGGCTAGCGCACTTTCGCATAGGCCAAGCAGTCGCGTGGGGCGGAGCTCAAGGCGGGAAAAATTTGCCAGCGACGCAGGATGCCTTCGCGTTGGAGGCCGGATTTTTCCATAACGCGAGCCGATGCGATATTTTCGACGTCGCAAAATGCCCAAGCGCGAAAGATATCGGGCTGAGCAAGTGCCCAGTCGACCAGTGGGCAGAGGGCTTCGGTGGCGAAGCCGTGGCCCCAGAATTTTTTTCCGAGGACATACCCAAAGGTTGCGCGGCCCGGATCCTCGCGGGTGAGGCTGATAGAGCCGATCGGTGTATCCGTTCCCTTGAGACACAGGAGCCAAACGAAAGGCCCGTGATGGCGTTCCCGGTAAGCGATGCAGTCGCGGAGAAAAGCGCTCAAGGGCTCGACGCGTTCATAAGCGCGCCAGCTCAGGTAGCGGGTGACGTCGGGATCGCTGGCGTAGGCGGTGAAGACGGAAGGGCCGTCGTGTTCGCGGGCGGGCCGGACGAAAAGCCGAGCCGTGGCAAAGGTGGCGGGCGGGCGCGACATCGCGGCAGGCAAAACTAAAAAAAGAGCGCCGTCAGGGTTAATCGATCTGGGTAGATGGCGGGCCTGGCTGACCCGACCGACGCAAAATGGAGGGGCACTCTAAAGTTTTTTGGGTTCGTACCACTCTCCGCGCAGCCAGTCGGTGATGAGACCAATTTCCTGAGTGGTGAGTTGTTTTTCTTCCCCGAAGGCAGGCATACGATCGTTGCGTGAGCCGTAAAAACGGGGGTGTTCGGGATTGTGGATAAAGTCGATGAGCCATTCGCGGGAGCCGTAGCCGGTGAGGTCGGGTGCGCTCCCCAGCTCTTCGCCGCTGTCGTGGAATTTGTGGCAATCCATACAGCCGAGAGTGGTCCCGATGAGCGCTTTGGTACCGCTTTGGATGAGGCTGGCGTCGCGTTGGTCGGCGGCGTGCTGGGTTTTCAAGCGTGCCTCGGCGGAGAGGGCGGTGAGGGCCTTCGCCAAGTCTGTCTTGGCCTCGGCGGAGAAAGCGACGACGTCGTTTTTGACGAATTTTGCCATTTTTCCGCCCTGAAGTTTGGAGCCGCCGAAGTAGTGGGGCGTGGTGATTTTCTCGGGGTCGAGGAGCCCGGTGAGCCATTCGCGACTGGCGAAGCCCTTGAGATCGGCGGCGGAAGGAGCGTCTTTGGGTTGGCCGCCGACGCCATCGTGTCCGTCGTAGCGGTGGCAGCTGGCGCAGTTTTTTGCAAAAAGCTTGGGACCCTGGGTGAAGGCGTCTTGGCGGAGCAAGGTGACGGCGCCGGTGGGGGGGATGCCCTCGGGAGATTGGGCGAGCAGGACGGCGCGATGAGCGTCGCGTTCGGCAGCGAGCACGGCGGCGTGGTAGTCGGGGTTGCCGCGATCGGCCTTGAGGGCGAGGAAGGTAAGGGCGCCGATCCCGACGAGCATGGCCCAGAGAAAGGTGACATTGAAGCGGTGGCCGAGTTTCCAATTACCGACGAACGGCATGGCGGCGAGGATGCCCATCAGGACGCCGGGGATGACGATGGCGCCCCAGATTTCGGTGCCGCCGGGAAAGTATTTTAGTAATTCGAAGAGGAAGAGAAAGTACCATTCGGGACGGGCGGCGGAGAATTGTTCGGAAGGATCCGCGGGCGCGCCGAGTTCGGCGCCGTGGAAGCGGAAGATGAGAAAGAGGACGACGAGGAGCACGGCGAGGCAAGCGACGGCGTCGCGGAGGACCTGGTCGGGCCAGAAGGCGGCGTCAGGGCGGCGGCGAGGTTCTTTGGGAGTGATGCCGTGTCGTCGGAAGAGATAAATATGGACGCCGATAAAGGCGATGATGGCGCCGGGAATGAACCCGGCGTGCAGGGCAAAAAACCGGGTGAGGGTATGATGGCCGTAGTCGTTGCCGCCGACGACGACCTTTTGAAGGGCGGGCCCGATGAAAGGGGTGATAGCGGCGATGTTGGTCGCGACTTTGGTGGCCCAGAACCCCTTTTGATCCCAAGGTAAAAGGTAACCGGTGAGGGAAAGGCCGAGGGTCAGGAGAAGGAGGACGATGCCGGACCAGAAATTGAGTTCGCGAGGGGCTTTATAGGCGCCGTCGATGACGACCTGCATCAAGTGAATGACGAGGAGCACGGTCATGGCTTGGGCCGTGAAATGATGGAGGCCCCGGAGGAACCAGCCGCCCCACATCTCGTGTTGAATAAAGTAAACGCTCTCCCAAGCGGTTTGAGAGCTTGGGCTGTAGGCGAGCCAGAGGGCCAAGCCGGTGATGACCTGAATCGTGAAGCAGAAAGCGAGGGTACTGCCCCAAACGTAGCGCCACCGGGCGCCACCGGGGACGTTTTCGAAAAGGGTTTCGTGCAGCAGCTTTTTGTAGCCGGTCCGTTGGTCGAGCCAATCGAGGGCGGGTTTCATCAGACGGGAATTTTTTCGTGCACGCCGGCGCGGAAATTTTGGAACGTCACCCAGACCTCCGAGCCCTGGCGAATTTCGACCGGAAGATCATCGAGGCCCCGTGGACTGGGGCTTTTGGGATCAAGAATTTGCCCGTCGAGAGAAAAGCTGCTGTCGTGACAGGGGCAATGGTAGTGGCCCTTGGTCGGGCGAAAATCAACGAAACAACCGGCATGCGGGCAGACGACGTTGAAAGCGCGGATGTGGTTATCTTTAAGGCGTTGCAGGTAAACGGCACCGACGGGAACGTGAGGGGTGCGGTTCCACGCATCGACCTTGGTGGCGAGAACGGGGAACTTTCGAGGTTCGCCGTTTTCTGGGATGGCACCGAGAGTGGCGACGAGAACTGCGCTACCGGCTTCGGATTTTCGGCGCAAGGGATCCACGAAGACGGCGAGACCGGCGAGTGGAGGGACGACGGCGATGGCGCCACCGATGGCGATGGCGGCGGCTTTGGTGATAAAATCGCGTCGGTCGGGGGGAAGGGAAGTGATGGGTTTTGGTTCCATGCCTGAAAGGGATTGGGTGGAAAGCGGAGACTGGGGGAGGTGGCGCGCGGCGGCAAATCTGCGTGGTGGTGAAACGTGGGCTGGAAGGTGAAAGTAAGCCCGGTAATTCCCAGAAGTAGAATTAAGCGGTGAACGGGAGGTTCAATTTTTGGCGGGTTGGTCGCGATGACGTTCGGGGGGAACCGAGGGTTGTTGGGATTCTGGGGCTAGTGCCGCCTGAACCAAGGTGGCGATGGCGGGAGGTAGTGGAAGGGTGAGGGCGGCGGTTTGGGCCGCGGGGCTCATTTTGCGCCACGTTTTGCGTAAGATATCGATGAATTTCTCGCGGGGGTAATCGGCGTGTTGCGCGGCGAAAGTCTGGATTTCATTTTCGAGGAAGACGAGGCAAGCGGCGTCCTCGAGGGCTTGGGTCCCGGCATTGCTTTTCAAGCCATTTTTGGAAACCCACGTGGTGACGTCCGCGGCTTCGGCGGGAGGGATGCCGGCAGCGAGAAGGAGTGCGCGGGCGCGTTCGGCCTGTTTGGTGTAGAGGAAGCGGCGCCAGCTGAGATAGCCGGGTTTGCCCTCGGGAAAGCTGGTCCGTGGCACGAGCCAACGTTCGAGATGTTGGGCGCGGGCCGCGAGTTGGAGGGCGGGTGAGGCGGCGGGGACGAGGCGGAGGACCCAGGCTTCGACGCGTTCGCCGTAAACGAGTTCGGCGGGCCGGCCGTCGAGTGCACGGCGGGGGTCGGCGGAGTGGGCGACATCGATCAAGTGGCGGGCGTGTTCGTAAGCGGACATGCGAGGAGATTACAACCGGTGCGATCGGCTGCGGCAAGCGGGTTGATGGTTTAGGAAGGTGGGCGAGTTTTGGCGCGGTGGGGAGGTGGCGGGGCTGACCTGTGCAGCCGGTGCGGTCCTTGGTTTGGGGGGCGAGGGGGTTGGGTCGGGACGGTTGGGCGCCGAGCGAATAAAAGGCTGGCGAGCGTCGACATAGAGCGGGTGGCGAGGGCAACCGTCTTGGGTGGCGCCGAGGCACCACCATTCGCGGCTGGCCAAGAGACGGACGACGGCTTGAGCGCGGTTTTGATAGGCGCCGCGGACGCCCCAAGCGGCGATGATTTTTTCGCAACGATTGGCGGCGGCAAGTAAGGCGGCGTCGTTTTCAGGTCCGATCGGATCGGGCGTGGCCATCATTCGCGTTGGGTCCGATACCCCGAAGCTTGCTGCGGCTTGGTCGGGTCGAAGGGTGGGCTGGGCGCTCCGCGCGCGGCTTCCGCGAGCAGGAAGCATTGACCGATCCAGCCGCGCGCGGAGCGCACGGACCACCTCGGAGCCGCTGCAGAATTAGGGTGGAGATTCATGACGGAGGTAGGTGCGGATTGACCAATGCCCCGGGGCTTGCCCCGGGAATTTTTACTTCTTTGGGGTAGGGCGTGCGCAGACCCAAAAGGTTAGCCATCCAAAAACCGTCAAAACCTTTGCGTTTTGAAAATGCCGCGATCCGAGTGAGGGTCGGGTCGAGTTGGTCTTCGTTGGCCGTGCTGGGATTGAGGCCAACCCGCAGGCTTGAGCGGTCGCTGAAGAGGGGGTTCCAGCGGTGAATGAGGGCGTAACGATGGCGGCGGTCGGGGGAGAAATGACAGAGGTTTTCCACGTGGCGGGTGGCGGGAATCGGGCAGGTTTCGGGAGAGTTAAAACAAGGTTTAAGGCTACTCCTAGTGGGTAATCTGCGATTAAAGTCGATGAGCAAGGTGCCAACTGGGTTACTGCAAAGCTTGAACCCACCCGGCACTTTTTCGACGAAGGGTACGCGGGGCCTTCGCCGCGAGATTTTCTAAATCAGGAAAAAATGTTCAGCTTTTTAGAAACCCGCCACCGCACGGTACCCAGCCGGTCGTGCCCTCCACGATCCAACCAATTCCGCCAACTGGGCCGAAGCGAGCTTTGGGGTAGCCGACCCATAGCGAATGAATCGGTCGAGCAGAGGTGGGCTGGCCGCTGGGTTTTTGGGGTGGCGCAGAAGGCTTAAGGGGAAAATATTTTCCAGAATGGACATGGGCGATGGGTTTTGCTTTCGTTCCCAGTTCAATCCAAAAAACCTGCTCGTACTTGTATGTCTGCTACTCCTTCCACTCCTACTCCGGCTGGCGATGATCGTAACCTTGTCGCCGTCGATCCTCTCTTGGCGGTCACGTTTGAGGATAAGATGCAGCTTTTCTGGAAGAAAAACCAAACAGCTTTTTACGCGCTTTGCGGACTCATTCTCCTCGTAATGATCGCAAAAGAGGGCTGGGATTACATGGCCCGTCAGAAAGATCAGGAGGTGCAAAAGGCTTATGTCGCGGCGACGACCCCGGCGTTGTTGAAGTCATTTGCCGCTGCGCAGGCGGGTCACCCGCTCGGCGGAATCGCCTATTTGCGGATGGCCGACGATGCCTACAAGGCGAGCAAAGCGGCGGAGGCGGTTGGGGATTATGAGCAGGCGACGAAGACATTGCAGGACCCGCCGCTCCTCGCTCGGGCGCAACTGGGGCTCGCCTTGGCGAAAGTGCAGGCGGGTAAAAGTGCCGAAGGCTTGGGTGAATTGAAAAAACTCGCCGATGACGCCGGTCAACTCAAAGGCATCCGTGCGGAAAGTGCGTACCATCTTACCAGTCTGGCGGTCGAGAGTGTCAACGCGGTCGATGCGCAAAAATATGTTGATCAATTAATGCAGATTGATGCGTCCAGCCAGTGGACCCAACGCGCGATGTCGTTGCGAGCGAGTTTACCGATCGCGCCCGCGCCGGTGAGTGTTCCGGCTAAGGATGCTCCGGCGGCCGGAGTGGACTTCAAGGTTCCGGGGAAGTAGGCGAGGAAGTTGTTTGGGTGTTCCGCCGCTTGTGGAACGGAGGGAAGAAAAGCATCGATTCGCGAAGGCTCTTTTGTGGCGTGAACAGCGGGGAGGAAGTCGCGTGGTTGAGGGGAGGGCTATCGGGAGGGATTTTGTGGAATTGAAAACGCGGTGAGCGCTTGGCGCGCGGCGGTCAGCGCATCGCCAGCGGCAGGTGAAAACAGCGCGCGATCGCTCCCGAGGGCCCGCTCGGCCACGCGCAGGATTTCTGGTGAGGCGCGGTGTCCCTCAATGAGTTGTTGTAAGTGCGGGGCGAGTTCGTCGAGCACGTTTAATTCGATGTCGAGTTCGACCAAGCGTGTGAGGGCCGCGGGATGGTGCGGTGCGCGTTCGAGGATTTTTTTTAGGACAAGGCGGGCGGGTTCCGGCGCGCCGAGGGCGGTGAGTCGTTGGGCGACGGCTTGCAAGTGCGCCACCGGGAGGTGCGACTGTTGCAGAAAGAGGGAGAGGAAGAGATGGGCGGTGGTCGGTTCGCCCAAACCGAAGTGCGCGAGCGCTTGAAGACCGGTGACGAGCGCTCGCGAGGTATCGTCGCCGGGTTCGGCGGGAATTAATTTTCGGAGACATTCGAGGGCGCCCTGATAATTGCGGGCGACGAGAGCGGCTTCACAGGCGAGCAAGCTAAACAAGCGGGTCGGCGGTGAGAGGGGCGCCGCGTGGGTTTCGACGCGGGCGACCAAAGCAGCATCACCGCGGGTCGCGGCGAATTCCGCGAGGGCGACGAGGGCGCTGAGATCTGAGTGGAAGTCAGCGATGAGTGTGGTGATTTCGTGATTTGAGCGGCTTGTGTCGCCAGATTCTTGATACGCGGCGATGAGTTCGAGCCGCGCCGGGTACGAAAGCGGATGGGCGAGCTGATAGGTGAGGGCGGTGCGGCGGATTTCGGCGGTGAGACCGTCGGAGCGGAGTTGTTGGAAGAGTTCGCGATGGATTTCGAAATCGTCGGGAAAGCTGGCGGCGAGCTCGCGAAATTTCAAGAGACTGAGGGCGGGGTGGCCTTGTGGCCGGGCGATGAGGGCGGCCAGCCACCGGCCCTCGCGGGAAGCGGCGAGGGTGGGGGAGCGCCGGAGAAAGGTGGCGGCAACATCGTAGTTGTAAGTTTGATACGCGGCGGTGGCACCGGCGAGAGCGATGAGATGGTTGGCCGCGGGGTTGGTGGTGGGATCGGCGAGGAGACGGTGAGCGAGGGTGATGATGGCGAGTTCGGCGTGGTCTTCGAGGAGGGTGGCGAGCAGGGGTTTGAGGAAGGCCGGGTCGGCGGCGTGGCAGGGTACGCCGTCGAGGAGGATGGCGTGGGCGGCGGCGGGGCCGTGGGTGGCATGGCGGAGGCGGGCGACGAGGAGCCGGCCGTCGCGATGGGCCGGGGCGAGGGTGAGGGCCTTGCGGGAGAGAAGGATGGCCTCGGAGAATTTTTCCTGGGCGAGGAGGTGTTGCGCGACGTTAAAGAAATGTTCGCCACGGGCGACCGGGACGCGGGACCAGCGAGGAGGGAGGAGGAAGTCGAGAGGGTCGACGCCCGTGATTTTTTGGTGGTAGCGATTGAAGCTGAAAACGGCGAAGGCGCTGCCGAGGTAGGTGTTGGTGAGCAGCAAGAGCAGGAGTAGGCAGACGCGGTGGGCGGAGAAGCGGCGTGGGGGTAGGGGTGGGTCTGAGTGGAGCCGATCGGGTTTAAGGGTGATGGCTGAGTGGGCGGCCGGGCTGGGGGCGGTGGTCGTGGGGGGCGGGAGGGCGGATGGTTGGGAGGGGCGGAGGGCGGTGAGCGTTGGGTGGAACGGAGGGGGCTGGGGGGCGGTTGGGAGCAGAAGCGCGGGTGCAGCGCGGCGAGTCGGGAGGGGGGTGGGCACCGAGGCGGGCGGCGGGTTCACGAGAGTGGGTGGAGACTTGGCGGTGGTGGTGTGGGTGGGCTGGGGGTGAGTCGCTGGCGTCGGCGTTGCCAACAGGAAAAACTTAGAGCGGCGGCGCCGGCCAAGGCGGCATAAGTGGAAGGTTCGGGGATGGCGGACATGCTCCCGTTGAAAGAGAAATCATTTACGCTGAAGGAGCCGCTGGTGGACGAAGCGGCCCAGCCGTAGAGGCGAACTTCGAGGGAGGAGGTCAGCCCCTGGAAGGAGGCGCCGGAGAGGGTGATGGTGGCGCCGGTGGCGGTGGGGGTGCCGAGGCTGGTCGTGAAGGTATCGGCGCTGGTGCGAAGCGAGAAGTTACTGGGGCCGGTGCCGGAAGCTTGGGCGGTGTAGATGAGGTTGGTTAAAGAAAGGGCGTAGCCGTTGGCCGGAGTGAGGGTCCAAGTGAAGTAGTCGTTGGCGTCGAGGGAGGCCGAGTTCCAGTTGGTGGCGCTGTAGCGGTCGTTGGCGTTGCTGCTGGTGAGGCCGGAGCCGCGGCCGATCCCGGTGGCGGTGAGGTTGGGCTGGATGATTTGACCGGAGGAGAAAGGGTTGGCGGTGTTGGGATTGGTGGCGGTGATCGGGTTGGTGAAGAGAGTTTGGGCGCAGAGGGTGCTGGCGAGGGCGAGGGCGGCGGCGGCGGCAAGGAAACGGAGGTGCGGGTCGTGGCGGAGGGAGGCGTTCATGGCGGCGAAGTGCACGATGAGGGCGGCGTTGTGACGGGCGGATACGCCGGGACTGGAAAGTGCGTGCTGTGTTCGATGCGGTTGCAGCGATCACTGATCAAGGGCGGCGACACCCTGAAATTGGGTAGAAAAAAAGCTGGTCAAAGTGCGCCGATTGGTTTCCGGGCGGGAGAGAGCGGTGCGGCGGCTGGGGAAGGAGCGGGGCGTGGTCCGTTGGCGGCGAGGGCGTTTCTAGGCAGCGCGGCGTCGGCGTGGTGGCGCTGGTCTGCGCGGCGTGGGTGATCGGCCGGCGGGCGCGTTTTTTTAATCGAGAAAGGAGTGAGATGAACGGCGACGAAACGGCTGTCGCGAACGGCGGCGATAACGCCCAATTGAAGGAGGTGGTGGTGGGGGGGGCGCCGGCCATAGGCGTTAAAATAAGGAATTGCCTTTTTTCGCCTTTTGCGATGGTTTTCGTGGCATGGAAGCACCGCCGTCGCTGCACGACGAGAAGGAATGGCCGTATATATTAACTCTGCTACCGCGGGATCTGGAAGATTCCGCCCGGCAAAGCGAAGCGTTGATGCGCTGCCGCAACGTCCC
>CAMDOF010000102.1 GCA_945903465.1 Opitutus sp. GAS368 | reverse complement strand
GCCGCCGCTGCCGGCTCCAAAGTTGTCCCTAAAAAAACCCGTCAAACGACGCCTCACCCAACCCCGCCGCGGACGCGTTTCTCCTCCCAAATGAGCGCCAACGGATCCCGCAAAATTCCGTTCGGGGAGAAAAGGAAGATCCGTCAGATGGCCAAGCGTGGTGACGAGGTTCTCACGCAGCACGTCGGTATGCTTGGGGAAATCGCCGAGCCGCGCTGGGCCGGCCTCGGCCTGTTTCATCCACGCGACTTGGACTTGCGATGCGGCGAGACCGGCCCGGGCGATGCGCTCATCGACTTGCGTCCAGAGCGGTGCGCTGGCGTCCGCCCAGCGCGCGCCGGTCTGGCCGCCCTGCGCGCCGTCGACGAGCACGACGCGCGACGATTTCTGCGGATCGCGCGCAACCTCTGAGATGAAGCGGGAAAACTCCTGCGTAGTGTTCGACATGCCGACAGAGAGCAGCCCGATCTTGCCGTCGCTCGCGGGATGCCCCGCGGTGTCGAGCGGACGGATTTTTAAGGTCTCACCCATCGCGGCGGCGAGGTGAGCGGCGGGCGGGGTGTTGCGGCCGCCACCGTAGAGTCCACCATCCTCAGTTTTGTAGGTCGCGGTGCCGAGCTCGGGTAACGGCGTGAGAGGTTGCGTCCACTTCGGCGGTGGCGCGCCCGGCGTTTTTTTTCCTGCCGGCGGCGGCGGTTTCGCCTGCTTGGCGCGTTCGATATAGGCACGATCAGCGGCGGAGACGATTTCGCCGTTGCGCGCACGCGCCATAATCTGGCCCGCTTTTTCGAAATCGACGGGCGCTTCCTGCGCGGGCGACGGGACAAAAAACAGGGCGATGGTGGCGAACGTGGCGAGGCTGAGCAGGCGGAGGCGCTTCATGGGGTGTGGAGCCGGAAGCAACGATTCCGGCGGATCGACGCCTTGCGCGCAAGCCCGCGCCGTCGCGTAAATTCACCGCCGGCCGCACGGAAGCCGATCGGCAAGGTCCTGATCTTCCTCTTTCCTCGGGGGCACATTGTCCGATCCTGCCATGAACACGCCCGCTCTCCTCGCTCACCCGTCGTGAATTTCTGAAACGCTCCGGGCGCTTTGCCACCGTCGCCGGCCTCATCAGCGTCAAGCTCTCGCACGTTTTTATAACTTTTTTCAGGCCCCGGCGTTTTCCGGGATATTAAATGTTCACCATCAAAAAACCTTCCGCTGGCCTCTCGGTTCACCGCGTCCGGCGCGTTTGTCTTCGCCTCGTTCAGTCTTGAAACGGCCCCCCTCGTCTTCGCCATCGGCCTCGCCGCCATGGTGGTCGGTGGTTACCGGCGCGCCTTCCGAATCTCGTCTTTACGCGCGATACCGGAGGCGCTGCAGCGCAACGCGCGTTTCGGATCCGATTGGTTCGCCTGTTAAACCCCTCCCCCACCAAAGCCGGTTTCTTGAGAGCCCCCACCCCAAAACAAGTTTTGGCCCCGGCTGGAAGAAACCGTGGCTGTTTCTTAATAAGCCGCCGCGGGCTTCGGGCCCACGCCTTAGCCCTTTAACTTGGAGAAGGTTTCGTTCAACGCACGCGCGGAGGCTTGCAGGGCCTGCTGTTCTTTCGGCCACAGCTCGACTTCGAGGTGAGCGAGCGCGCCAGCCCGACCGACCACGGTCGGCACACTGATGGCGACCCCGCGCAATCCGTAAGCACCTTGCTGGACGGTTGAAACCGGTAGCACTTGCCGCCGATCATGCGCGATGACGTGAACAACCTCGGCGATGGTCAGCCCGACCGCCCACCCCGCGCCACCTTTGCGACGAATCACTTCGGCTCCGCTCCCCTTGGTGCGTTCAAAAATCTGCGTCTGAAACGAAGGCGTGCAACCGGGGACCTTGGCCAAGGGCAGGCCCGCGTAGGTGGCTGCAGACCAGACGGGGAACATCGAGTCGCCGTGCTCCCCGAGAATCAGGGCCTTCACTTGGGTGGGTGCGAGTTTGAGCTCCTGAGCGAGCAAGGAACGAAAACGCGCCGTGTCGAGCATCGTGCCGAGACCCAAGACCTGCGACCACGGCAGGCCCAACTTGGCAGCCGCGAGCTGAGTCAAAATATCGACGGGGTTGGAGACGACAAAGACGAGCGCGTCTTTGCGAAAACCCGCGATTCGAATGCTGTCGAGGATACCGGAGAAAAGCGCGACATTGCGATTGATGAGATCCAACCGCGACTCGTCGGGCTTGCGGCGCAGGCCCGCGGTGATGACAAAGATATCGCTGTCCTTCGCGCGCGCATAGTCACCCGCGTAAATGCGCTGGTCAGCAATCGCCGAAGAACCGTGCAGAAGATCGAGCGCCTCGCCTTCCGCCAAATCGGCATTCGCGTCGAGGATCTGAATTTCCGAAACGATGCCGGCACACTGCAAGGCGAAGGCCGCGTTGGAACCGACCCGACCGCCACCACCTATAATAGAAACTTTCATGGAAAAAAGACCTGGAAACCGTACAATTGAGGGTGAGAAAAACCGCGGGTGCCTAACCCTTCATTTGCTTCAAAATTTGATCGGTGATCGCCTTCACAATCGCGTCAATTTGCGGATCGGATTTTTCCGCCGAAGCGGCCCCATGACAGTCGCAGTCCGCTTTCGTCGGCGCGACCGGCGCGGCGCACACGGCTCCAGGGCGAAACTCCGCACTATCGCAGAGCTCGCACTCCTTCAGGCCGGCGCGCGGATCGGGCATCCCAAGTTTCTGGCGGAGATCAATCAGCTCTTTCGCCTGGCCGCCGGTGAAGCGGTGCAGCCCGCCGCCCAAGCCGGTGGCGATCCACACCGTCCGGCAGTAGGAGTCGATATTCTCCATTTTCCAATAAGCGTCCTCGACGTCTTTGCCCCAACAAATCACGCCGTGATTCTGCATGAGGACGGCTTGGTGAATCTTGCCGACTTCACCCACTTCATCCGCGTTGGCGGGCGTACCGGGCGTCTGATATTTAGCGACACCAATCTTACCGAGAAACACCTCCGCCTCCGGGATGAGGCAGGAAGGAATATCGACATTGGCGATCGCAAAAGCCGTCGCGTGGGGCGGGTGAGCGTGGACACAGGATTTCGCGGCCGGCTGGCGCTTCATAATTCCAAAGTGCGTCATCGCCTCACTCGTACGTTTACGCGCGCCAGCCAGCTGCTTGCCGTCGAGATCGACAAGGCACATGTCGGCAGGAGTCATGAATCCCTTGCAGATGAGCGTGGGCGTGCAGAGCGCCAAGTTATCACCCACGCGGATCGTGATATTACCGCCGTTGCCATCGGTGTAGTCCTTGTGCCAGAGGCGCCGGCCCATTTCACACATCCGCTCTTTGAGAACGTGAATCGCGGGTGAATTAAAAAAACGCTGGATCTCCGCCGGCGTCCGGGCGTCGCTCCCCGGGGCCCACTTAAATTCGTAATCGGGCACGGACGGCTCGGCCGAGATGGGCGCTGCGACCGCCTGGGCCACGGGCGCGCCGGTTCCCTTGAAGGATGATTTTAGGCTACCACCGGCGAAGACATCGCGTGCGGAGGGTGTGAGAATGGATCCGGCCGGAGGCGATTCGCCTTTGCGAAAAAGTTCTTCGGCTTCACGAGCGGTGATGACTTTGGGCATGAGATTGAAAGGTTACGGCACCCGCTGGCGGCGGGTGGAAAATCAGGTTGGTGCGGATTAGACGGCCGGCGGGCGGTAGAAAAATTCGTCGATGATGGCCGCATTAAACGCGTCGACGGGCGTAGGGTGATCGAAGGGCGCGGTGGCCTCGGCCCCCTCGGAAAAGGCAATGATATGGCCCACCCCAGCACCGAGATTATCGAAGACCACCAGGCTATTGCCCTTGGCGAGGGGCGTCATGCCAGCGCCCTTGAACTGGTCGCGCGCGAAGGGCTGCACGAGCAAGAAGCGACCTCCCTTGTAAGCGGGATCCTGCAAGGCGAGGGTAACGCGGCCGATGACGTGTCCGAGGCGCATCGTTAGTTCCCCGCCTTCTCATCCTCGTGATCAACGATCCCGAGAATGATATTACGCAGCGGCGATTTCGGATCCTTCACGTGCCCGCGGGTGTGCGAACCATCGGTCGAGACGAGCACGCGCTGGTGCTGGCCGGCACCGTGCGGATCCAGCGCAAGGATCGGCGCTCCTTCCTCGCGACCCTGCTCGTCGAGCGGCTGGCAGATGATCGTGCGATGACCGCGCATGCTGGGATGGCAGACGGTCGTCACGATCACTCCATCAACACGCGCGAGGAACATGGCTCAGTAAATTCGCAGATTGTCCACCATGACGCAGCGGCGGGTGCGCGTGAAAGTCGTCGGCGTCGTGATCCCTTCGCCCGTCGTCGTCGCGATGGAATAACTGAGGTAGCCTTCCCCACCGAGGCCAAGACCCGCCACACTGGGCCCATTCTTGACAAACAACGTGGTATCGAGCGCCCGCGCCATCAGCGTCATATGATCCACGTTGAGCGAGTGGATGATCGCCGAGTGCTTGTACCCATGTTCCGATTTTTTAGCGAACTCGATCCCTTGCTCGATGCTCTTGACGCGCACAACCGGCAGCATCGGCATCATCTGTTCCTCCATCACGAAGGCATGATCGACATCGGTCTCGGCGAAAAGCATCGGGGTACTCGCCGGCGCACTCGTCCCCGCGTGCTGCGCCAACACCGCCGCATCCGCCCCGACCAGCTTGCGATTGACCGCGGCGTGGGAGCACCCGCCCGCATCCTTGGAAAAGGCAAAAGCCGCGGTCGTCAGCTTGGCCAACTGGGGGCCATTGAGCTGCACGGCGCCGCCCACTTTCAAACCGTCCATAAATTTATCAAAATAGGTCTCGAGCACGAAAACCTGCTTCTCGCCGATACAGAGTAGATTATTATCAAACGCGCCGCCTTGCAGCACATCGCGCGCGGCCTTCTTCAGGCAGCCGGTACCATCAACGAGGACCGGTGGGTTGCCTGGCCCGGCACAAATCGCCCGCTTGCCTGACTTCATCGCGGCGCCAACGACCGCGGGACCACCCGTGACGCAAAGGAGACGAATGAACTCATTTTTCGTGAGCGCATCAAAAGATTCCAAAGTCGGTTTTTCCACCGTGCAGACGAGGTTCTCGATGCCCAGCGCCGCATGAATCGCGACATTGTAGGCGCGGACAGCGAGCGCCGCCGAGCGCGCACCACCCGGATGCGGATTGAAGACAACGGCGTTGCCCGCCGCGACAATGTTAATGACGTTACCACTTAGTGTCGGGATAGAGTGAGTGACCGGCAGGATCGCGCCGACCACACCGAAAGGAGTATGTTCCTCCATCGTGATTCCGTGGTCACCACTAAACGAATACGGCTTGATCCACTCCACACCGGGCACGAGTTTCACGATCTGGAGTTTCTCAATCTTGTGCTCGAGCCGGCCGATCTTCGTCTCTTCGAATTCAAACTTGCCCCACTCCGCCGATTTCTCAGTGCAGAGCCCCTTGACGATCTCGATCACCTTGGCACGGCCAGCGATGCCCTTGGTCTTCAGCTGCTCAAACGCATCCTGCGCGGCGGCGCACGCGTCGTTGACGTCTTCAAATACACCGAAACGCGGACCGCCGCGGCGGATGGCCGGCGGCGCCGAGGCGACCGCCGCGGCCATCGACGCTGAAGGGGCCGGGGATACGATTGGCGAGCGACCGAGCGCACGCATCACGTCTTCAACGATCGTGCGGAGGGCTTGCTCGTCAATGGGCAGGGCTGAACTCATGGTGATTAAAATGAAGCAAACGAACTGAGGTGAGGCCGCCCACACAGAGGCACGCGGTGCGCCCGGCGAATCCCCGCCACGGGTTCACGATTTTACAGGATAGATTTTATGATTTAAAACGTCGACGGTATCGACGATGCCGATGATCACCGCGTCGACGGGGAGCGCCTTCATCCCGCTGGCTTGGCGAGCCGAGCTGCCTTGGCAGAACAACACGACCTCATCCAAGCCAGCCCCGAGCGTATCGACCGCCACAATGGTATTGGCGCCGGCGCGAAACTGGGCGGGGTTCGCCTCGTCGACCAGCAAGGGACGCAGGACGGCAAGTTTACGCCCCTTCATCGCCTCATCTTTTTTCGACGAGACGACGGAGCCGATGACGCGCGCGAGGAACATGGCTTACTTTTTGGCGGGGACGGCCGCGGGCGCCTTGGGCAGTATCACCGCAACGTCGTCGTGCGGACGCGGGATGACTTGGACGCTCACGACTTCACCGACCGCACGGGCGGCCTGTGCGCCGGCATCCGTGGCTGCTTTGACCGCGGCGACGTCGCCGATCACGACCGCCGTGACCAAGGCATTGCCGACTTGTTTCATGGGACCGGCCAACGTGACGTTAGCGGACTTGAGCATCGCATCGACGCCAGTGACGAGCGCGGTGAGACCGCGAGTTTCGAGGAGACCAATTGCTTGTGAGGCCATAAGATTTCTGGATTAAGAGCGGAGTTGCGGTTGAAAAAATGGGTTTAGGCGGCGAGACAGCGGACGGTTTCCCGAGCGACCACGAGTTCCTCATTGGCGGGGATCACGAAGATGCGCGCGGGTGAGCCCACCGCGGAGATTTCGCCCTCGGTGCCGCGGAGCGCGCTATTTTTATCGGCGTCAAGCAGGAGACCAAGATCGGCGAGATCCGCGCAAATCGCCGCACGAACATCGGGATTATTTTCACCGATACCGGCGGTGAAGACGAGCGCGTCACACCCGCCCAGCTCCAGCAAGAAAGCCCCCAGCCAATGCCGCACCGAGTGCACAAAGACGGCGAGGGCCAACTGGGCGCGCCCATTGCCCTGCTCCGCCGCCGCCCGGATATCACGGAGATCGTTGCCGACACCAGAGAGGCCGAGGAGCCCACTTTCCTTAGTCATTTGCCGCTCCACTTCAGCCAGCGAGAGCCCCAGCGTCTTCATCACGAAGGGCACAGCAGCAGAATCCAGATCACCCACGCGGTTATTTTGAGGAAGGCCCGACTGCGGGCTGAGCCCCATGCTCGTACCGATCGCGACGCCGTCACGAATACCCGTGACCGAGCTGCTACCGCCCAGATGACAAGAAATCACCCGGAGCGGTTTGACTGCCAGCCCCGCGCCCACGGCTAACGAGGCGGGACCAGCTCGATAGAGGGTCCGCACACGCTCCGCGACCTCCGCTCGACCGAGCAGCTCGGCAGAACGTTCCGCGACAAATTTATGACTCGCACCGTGGAAGCCGTAGCGCCGTACCCCCGCCTCATGCCACGCCGCAGGGACCGCATAACGCGTCGCCGCCTCGGGCATCCATTGATAAAAGGCGGTCTCAAAGAGAGCGACCAGCGGCACGCCCGGAAGTTTTTCGCGGAATCGCCGGATGCCGAGTGCATACGGCGGATTATGCGCGGGCGCAATTTCCCTAAACTCTTCGAGCGCGACGATCACCCGCTCATCCGTATCAGCCCGCAAGCAACCGGTGAGGTTCTTGCCGAGCACAGTCTTAAAACCAACCGCGTGAACATCAGCGGCCGCGCGGACGTGCCCGCGGGACTTTAATTCGGCGAGACAATCATCGATTGCCTGACCATAATCAGTCACGCGTTCGTAGCCGCCCTTGGCCACGAGCACAGCCTCGCCGGCGCTGTCGAAACGAAAGAGCCGGAATTTGAATGAGGTCGAGCCGAGATTGGCGACGAGGATATTCATCGGAAGCGAAGCCTCGCTCGCGGTTGCGAGCGAGACCGGCCGCGCGCGGGCGTGCGGCCAGGGCGTCGTACTTAGGCGGACGGAGCCTGCACGAGCCACTTGCCCAACCCAGCAAGATCCTCGTGCGGGCGAGCGATCACTTGAACAGCGACGACTTCGCCCACTTTGGCGGCGGACTCAGCGGCCGCGTCGATCGCGGCTTTCACGGCGGCGACATCACCGCGGAAAAAGCCACAAACAAAGCCACTGCCCACTGCCTCATAGCCCGTCATCGTGACGTTGGCAGCTTTGAGGGCGGAATCGGCGGCCTCGAGCAGCGCGCAGAATCCCTTGGTTTCGATCAATCCGATTGCTTCCTGTGCCATGGTAGAAAAAATTTAAAAGTTTAAAGTGGAGAATTACCGATTAGCGCTGGATCAACCGAGACCAACGGTGCGAATAAGTTCAGGATGCGGGCGAGCGATCACGTGCGAGCAAATGAGCTCGCCAACGCGCTTCGCCGCCTCGGCACCAGCATCGACCGCAGCTTTAACGCTACCGATGTCGCCCTTGACGATCACGGTGACAAAGCCACCGCCGATTTGGACTTGGCGAACAAGTGAGACGTTCGCGGCTTTGACCATGGCGTCGCTAGCTTCGACGCTGCCTACATAGCCACGGGTTTCTACCATACCGATGGATTCATTCATACAATGTTTGAGTTAAGAATAGCGGGTTGAGAGAGGGCGAAAATTTACTTCAGCAATTCCACGGATGTATCTGCATCGAGCGCGCAGGCGTTGCCCTCATCGGTATCGATATGGACCTCGAGTTTAAAATCGGGATGCACGCGCACCAGCATGCGATCGAACGTGGCCGCGCACGGCCCGCCAACCCGCAAACGCATATAATCGCCTGCTTTCACCTCGTAAAACCCCGCATCGGCAGGATGCATGTGCACGTGCGGCGCCGCCCGGATCACCCCCTCTTTCATTTCAAAAAAACCCGCCGGTCCCATTAACATGCAACCCGGCGTACCCGCAATATTCCCCGAGGAACGAATCGGAATATCAAATCCCAGCGCGATCGAATCCGTCAGCGCCAACTCAATCTGGTTCAACTCCCGACACGGGCCGAGAATACGCAGATTAGAAATCACCCGACTCCGCGGCCCAATCAAAGTGATCGTTTCCTTCGCCGCAAATTGATCCTTCTGATACAACCACTTCATCGGCGTCAACTTCGCCCCTTGACCGAACAAAGCCTCCACCGCCGCCGGCGTTAAGTGACAATGCCGCGCGCTGATATTTACCAACAACGGATTCGGCGCCCGCACCGCCAAAGGCGCCGGACGACCCATCCGCTGATAGATCGACCGCCGCACAAGGTGCTCGATCTCTACTCGATGAGGTTGTGGCGGTGGCAGCGACATGACAGCAGTTGATACAAATTGAACTAGATTAACGCCAAATTATCACCAAAGCGTCAAGGTTAACGTTGCATTTAGTTTCAGGATCTTCCAAATTCTTTCAGAAGTATGCAACCGGAAGAGCGTCAAGCGAAGATCGAAATCTACCTACAAAAGGCTGAATTTGCTTCTCTTGAAGAACTTGCGAAACAGGTTGGTGCGTCCATTTCCACCGTTCGGCGCGATTTGGCGGCGCTGGAGGGCGGCAAAACCGTGCGCCGGACCCACGGGGGCGCCCGCACGCTCCAGCCACCGCGGAGTGACGAGTTCGTTTTTAATGTCCGCGACACCCATCAAGTTGCTGAAAAAGAGGCCCTCGGGAAGGCCTGCGCCGCACTCATTGAACCAGGGCAAAACGTGATCATCGACAGCGGCACAACGTGTTTTCACGTGGCCGAGCACCTCGCCGACAAGGTGGCGCAAATTATCACCAACTCGTTGCCGGTCGCTAATCTATTTTCGGGCTCTAATCGCCACGAAGTCCATCTCTCAGGTGGCGTCATCTACCCGCGGCTTGGCACTTTGGTCGGCCCGCACGCCGTCGACACGTTCTCACGAATGCACGCCGATGTCGCGATTCTCAGCGGGAGCGGAATCTCCGCCGACGGCATTTATAATTCACACGCCTTAATCGTCGATATTCAAAAAGCGATGATGGCTGGGGCCGCCCAGGTGATCTTTTGCCTCGATCACACCAAATTCGGGCGGCGCTCCACTTTTTTTTTGTGCGACTTCGATCACGTCGATGTGGTCGTCACGGATCCCAAGGCTCCCGCCGGACTCATCGCGGAATTGCGCGCCAAAGGGATCTCCGTAGTCGTCGCTCCAGCGTAGCCCCGCTCACGGTTGCTTTCACGCTCACGTTACTTTCACCCGCGCATCACCTCGCCTCCAAACCCGCGCCGCGCCTCACCCGCGCGTCACCTCGCCTCCTCACCCGCGCCCGCGCCTCACCCGCGCCTCACCCGCGCCTCACCCGCGCCTCACCCGCGCGTCACCCGCGCGTCACCCGCGCCTCCAAACCCGCGCCGAGCCTCACCCGCGCCTCGCCGTACCTCGCCGGGCCCGCCGCGCCAAACCGACCTCCGATCATATCGGCGAATCGGCTCGTGAATACTCCCCGCCTCGAGGCGACGCCGCCCCACCCCACCGAGCGACGCCACGAGTGCGCGAAGCCGGCATCCTCTTCGCGCTCACCGACCCACCCTCGAGGCTCAAAGCAAAATATTATCGATCACCCGCACGTCATCAACCCACGCGGCAATCGCCAATAAAGTCTTACCTAAGACGACCTCGCGCAGCGGCTCCATCGTCTGAGGATCGACCATCGCGACATAAATTACCCGGACCATTCGAAGTTGGCCGAGGAGATGGGTCGCTTCCGCGATGATCCGGTCCGGACTGCGGACGCCTTGCGCGACCATTTCCGCGGCCCGTTGTAATGCAGAAAAAATACCGAGGGCCTCTTGGCGCTGCCGCGGTGTCATCCGGGAGTTATTGACCGATACCGCCAATCCGTCGGCCTCGCGCACGATCGGAGCCACGACCACCTCAACGCCCAAGCACAGGTCAGCGATCATCTTTTTTACAACGGCAACTTGCTGGGCGTCACGCTGCCCAAGCACGATCACCCGGGGACGGACGATCTGCATCAGCTTGGAGATCCCCGTGGTCACTCCCCGAAAATGCGCCGGCCGCGAGACTCCACACAGCGCCTTGCTCACGAGGTCCTCCGCCACATAGGTCGAGTGTCCACGCGGGAACATCTCCTCAGCTGTCGGCATTAACAAAATATCCACCTGCAGGTCGGCACACATGCGCTCGTCTGCATCCGGACTCCGCGGGTAACGGGCGATATTCTCACTCGGCCCGAAGGCTAAAGGATTAGCAAAAACAGCCACGAGCACGACTTCCGCCTGAGTCTTGGCAAGCGCAATCAGGGCCGCGTGCCCAGCGTGAAGCGCCCCACTCGTCGGCACCAAGACAACGCCCCGCCCAGCACCTTGAAGCTGGCCAGCCAACTCACGCATAACCTGCACGGATTCGATTCTTTGCATAGGATCTAACTAGGGTTAGGAAGTAACGTCGGGCTTGAATAAACTGAACGCCACAGGTTTCTTCAAGTTTTTCACCAGCACTCATTTTGATTCCACCCTTCTTAACGACATGATTCGCATCAACGAAAACTACACCAAGCTCAAGGCATCCTATCTTTTTAGCGATATCGCCAAACGCGTCACCGCCTACGTGGCCGCTAATCCATCGAAACCCGTGATTCGTCTTGGCATCGGCGATGTCACCGAGCCTCTCCCGCCTGTCTGCATCGAGGCCCTGCACGCCGCGACCGACGAGTTGGCCAAACGCGCCACCTTTAAAGGGTACGGCCCCGAGCAGGGCTACGCTTTTCTCCGCGAGGCGGTCGCCCAGCACGATTACGCCGCCCGCGGTTGCCAGATCGAGGCCGACGAAATTTTTATTTCCGACGGCTCAAAATGCGACTGCGGCAATCTTCAGGAGATTTTCGCCCAAGATATCCGACTCGCCATCCCTGATCCCGTCTACCCCGTCTACGTTGATACCAACGTGATGGCTGGCCGGACCGGCGCGAGCGTCGATGGCCGCTATCAGGGCGTCACTTATCTAGAAAGCACGCCCGCCAACCACTATGTCCCCTCGGTGCCCAGCGTCGCGACAGACCTGATTTATCTTTGCTTCCCCAATAATCCCACCGGGGCCGTCGCCACCAAAGCCCAGCTCACCACGTGGGTTGAATACGCGAAAAAAAACCAGGCGATCATCCTATTCGATAGCGCCTACGAGGCCTACATCCGCAACCCCGCGATCCCTCACTCCATCTACGAGATTCCCGGAGCCCGCGAGGTCGCCATTGAGTTTCGCAGCTTTTCCAAAACTGCCGGATTCACCGGCACGCGTTGCGCCTATACGGTCATCCCGAAAGCGCTGCTGGCCTGGGACCACCAAGGTCAGCCCCACGCGGTCCACGCCCTCTGGAATCGGCGCCATACCACCAAGTTCAACGGCGTGGCCTACCCCATTCAAAAGGCCGCCGCCGCCATTTACACCGCCGCCGGCCAGCAACAAACCAGCCAGCTGATTAACTTCTACTTGGACAATGCCAAACTCATCCGCGAGGCCATGACCAAGCTGGGATTCTCCTGCATCGGCGGCGACAACGCACCCTACATTTGGATTAACACCGGGCGCGACTCATGGGCATTTTTTGACACGCTGCTCAACAACGCCCAGGTCGTCTGCACCCCAGGCGCCGGCTTCGGCCAATGCGGCGAAGGGCACGTGCGGATCAGCGCATTTAATTCCCGCGAAAACGTCGAGGCCGCCCTCGTACGGATCGCCGCCGCCCTCAAGTAACGCCTTCTCACGCACCGCGCGGTCAGACCCAATGGCCCGCGGCTCAACGCCGTGGGACGCCTCCGCCTGAAAGCAGCACCGAGGGTTAAATCATTTTTAACCGTGGGCGCTGCCCACCCGCCACCCCACCCGTGGGCGCTGCCCACCCGCCACGCCACCCGTGGGCGCGCGGCCACCCGCCACCCCACCAGCGGGCGCGCGGCCACCCCGCCACCCCACCCGCGGGCGCTGCCCACCCGCCACCCCACCCGCGCACCCACCTGCACCAACCTGTGCGCCTCAGCTCCGATCTCAACGACTGGCCGACACCACCGACCGCCCTTCAGCTTTTTTCGATATTTTTCATGATATCGCCCCATCGAGATAAGGGGAATCCGTCTTCAAAAAGTACTCGGATAAGTACTCGGATAAGTACTCGGAAAACAATTTCCATCCGTCGGTTTTATCGGAGGCGCCTCATCCCAAAGACGGACCGGTCCTAGACTTCGGCTTTCAAGGTCGCACCGCTGCCTTGCCCTTGGATTGAAGCCCCTAATTCAACGGCGCTGGCCTCACTCAGTCCTGCCAACGCCGCGCGCCCACGGGCAAAGTCAGCTTCTGGCACTGCCATCCCGTGCCTTGGGCCGCCTGCCCACCAACCCCTCTCATCGGCGCCACCATCAAGGCCAACGCCTTCTCCCGCTAGAGGGGGGAGGCCCCCGCCGTCAACGCCTTGGCGACTTCGCCAGATGGACAAAATCCTGAACGGACGGCCCCGAGGAAAACCCGCCAACGCGACGCTAGCGACTCCGCCCGCCGCCCTCACGCTTCAGCGCGGTGCTCACCTCCGCCGCCAATCCCACCACCGCGCGGCTGAGTTGCCCCGCCAGCGAGGCTTCACTCTTCCCGTCCCAACGCAGATCATTCGAACGAAAATCACCACTCGCGACCACCGGCTTTAGCCCTTCGCCCTTCTCCACTCGCCAGATCGCCCGAAAATTAACCGCCCCATCGGCCGCCCCTTCACACGCCAAGACCCGAACAGATAATTCATGGGCCGCCTCTGGCCCCGCCGCGCGCCCCCCCGCCACTACCTCCACTCCTCCCGCCGCCAGCTCCTCCCGCACCACTCGCGTAATCCCCTGCTCCAACGGCTCACCCCATCGCGCGTACTCTTTAAATTCAATTTCGTACCCACCTTTGCGCACCAGCAACGGCCGCACTTTTAGATAACTCGCCACCTCCACCGTCTTTAACACCACCGTCGGCGACCCCACCACCGCCACTCCACCGCCTTCCGTGGTCGCGACCAATAAATAATAACGCGTGGGATCCACCACCGCTTTGGGCAGAAACGAGCATCCCCCTAACCACAGGATACTCGAAACCAACAAGCCACGGAACGATTGTGCCGAAAGAACAACAGGTTGAACGGAAGCCTTCATCGGTAATAATCTTAAACGTAACTTCATACGCGCATTTTCTCGTCAGGGTCTCGGCCGACCCGTGAGCAGTGCGCTCGGGTTGCGCTCCAAGTATTCCGCCAGCCGCGCTACCGCCGCCGCCGCCTCACCCAGTTGCTGTAAAGCCCCCCCCACCTCCTCACCCAGCGTCGCATTGCTCACAATCAGCTTCCGCGCCGCCACCGCCGTCTCGTTAAATGACTGCATCGCCGTCTTCGCCTCCGCCAACGCCGCCGCCAACGCTTGCCCGTTCGGCTCCACTTGCGCGTCCAACTTCCCAATCGTCCGCCGCAAATCCGTCACCGCCCCATCCAAATTCGCAAACGTCTGCCGAATCTCGGGCAGGTTCGCCAATCGCTCGACCTGCTCCCCCGTCTTTTTCCACTGATCTACCGTCCCCTTCAAATCGAGCCCAGTCAGTTGCTTGCGCGCATCGGCCAGCAATCCCGTTAATTCCCGCGACAATCCCACAAAATCAATTTTCCGGATATTCGCCAAAATTTGCCCCGCGCTCGCCTGGAACTCTGAAATCACCGAGGGCACCGCTGGCACCACTACGTACCGCGGATCCGTTAACTTACGATCGACCGGATTTTCCTTCGGATCGACGAAGTCGAGCTCCACAAACAGCAGGCCCGTCGCCAAACCGAGGACACCCAGCTGCGCCCGCAGTCCACCATCGACCAGCGACTGCAACTCACTGCGCGTCGCCACATCAATCACGACACCCCGATTGTCTGTGACCACATCACGGCTAAACTCACACACCACCGCGACCACCGAGCGATTACTCTGCTGATCATAGCGGACATTCAGATTCGCCACCCGCCCCACCCGCACCCCTCGTAACTTCACTGGTGAACCCGCATCCAATCCGTGAATCGACTCGTTAAAATAAACCACGAACCGCTGCGGCTTCGAAAAAAAACTAATCCCACCAAAAGATAGTAACGCGCTGATCCCGAGAGCGAACGCCCCGATAACAAACGCACCCACAAAGGCTGGACTAAACTTGGTTTTCATTCTTTCGAAGCTGACGTGGTAAGCCCGCGCCCACCGCGCATCAACCGACCATCAAAGATTAAAGGAATGGCTCGTCGGGCCCTAACTCCGCAACGACAATCATCGGCGCTCATTAACCGGGCGGCAAGTCGCCCCTCCTTAAAAATTCCAATACCCGCGGATCACGACTGTTGACCGCCAAGTCATGGGGCCGCCCTTCGGCAATGATCCCTTTTTTAACTCGATCGAGCATAATTATCCGGTCCGCAATGCCAAAAATCGACGCCAGCTCATGCGACACCACGACGATGGTTGTCCCAAACGTTTCCCGAATCTCCCGAATCAAATCATCCAACTTGCGCGAGGTCACCGGGTCCAAACCCGCCGAGGGTTCATCGAAAAATACAATCTCAGGATCAAGCGCCAACGCCCGCGCGAGGCCCGCCCGCTTTCTCATGCCACCGCTGATCTCCGCAGGATAATAGTTCTCAAATCCACTCAAGCCCACCTGGTTTAACTTCAGCGTCGCGATCTCATCAATCTCGCGACTGGAAAGATCCGTATACTCCTCGAGCGGAAGGGCCACATTCTGCCGGAGGGTCAACGAGGTCCATAAGGCCCCTCCTTGAAACAACATCCCGAAGGTCTTGAGGATCGCCCGCCGCGACGCCGCATCCACCGCACTAAACGGCCTGCCCAAAAAACTCACCGAACCGACCGACGGGCTGATCAAACCGACCAGCGTGCGCAATAACGTGCTCTTACCACAACCCGAGCCCCCGATGATAAAAAAGATCTCCCCTCGCTCCACTCGGAACGAGACGCCGTCCAGCACCACATTCCCGTCGTAACCACAAACCAAATTCACGGCCTCAATCGCCACCGCCACATCCACCCCGGGTTTCATCGCCCACCCCCTTCGGCCATTCTTGTTTTTGAAATACGCATCAGCCAAGGATTCATCACCATCCCAAAATATTGAAAATCACGGCAAAAATCGCGTCCGCGATGATGATCAGCAAAATCGCCGTCACCACCGCCGAAGTCGCCGCTTGCCCCACCCCCACCGCGCTCCGATCCGCCTGTAAGCCCCGTAAACATCCGGCCAGCCCGACAATAAAGCCAAAGGCGACGCCTTTGATCACTCCGACCGACAAATCCGACATATCCACAATCGTCAGCATCTCCACCCAATACGCGGTCGGCGAAATCGAGAGCAGCCCAAGCGCCACCGCCATTCCCCCCAGAATTCCCAGCGCATTCGCGTATAGGGTCAGGAGCGGCATCATCAATAACATCGCCAACATCCGGGGCAGCACCAAAAAGTGCACCGAGGAAATTCCCAGCGTCTCCAGCGCATCGATCTCTTCATTCGCCTTCATGTTGGCCAGAGTCGCCGCAAACGCCGCCCCGGTCCGACCCGCCAATACCACCGCCGTCATCATCGCGCCCATCTCACGCACCATCGAAAGCCCGATCAGGTCAGCAATAAAAATGTCCCCGCCGTATTGACGCAGTACGATCGCCCCCGTGTACGCCAGCGTCACCCCCACCAGAAAACTAATCAAACTGACAATCGGCAGCGCCATCGCCCCGCACTGCTGCATCTCATTCAAACAATCCCGCCAACGAAACTTATGCGGCGAGCGTACAAACTGCACCGTGCTCAACACGAAATCACCCACAAACCGACTGAACTCCGCCACCTTCCGCGAAGTCTCCAAGGTCGCGGCGCCGACCGAAGTCAAAAAACTCTCCGACCGATTAAACGGCACGCTCGTCGCCTGCGCCGTCTCTAATTGTCCCAACAAAGTGCGCATTTTTTGCGGCACATCCTCGAGATTACAATCCACCCCCGCCACCCGACACCATTGCTGCACTTCAAAAAGAAACAGCAGCAACGAGCTATCCCATTTCTCAAGACCCGCCACCTCCACCCGTACCCGCGGCGGCGTCCGTCCCGCTAAGAACCCCACCCACGTCGGCCGGGGCGCCGTAATTCGCCATACCCCACTCACCACCACGACAAGCACCCCGCCGCTCTCTTCAGCAGTGGCGCAAGCGCGGGAGTTTTCAGGAACGGCGACCATCGCCCTCCACTTCACCCGTGACACCGCTCGCCGCCAAACCAATTCTCTTCACCGCATGTCTCAATTTCATACCTTGCTGCTCGATCTGGACGGGACCCTCGTCGATGCCTTCACCACGATCCACCGGTCGTACACCCACGTCCTCCCGCAGTTTGGCCTGCCCGCCCCCACCATGGCACAGGTTCGCCAATCGGTCGGCGGCGGCCTCGAAAACGCCCTGCGCCACTTCCTCCCCGAGGCCAGCATTGCCGCCGCCGTTCAACTCCACTTAGCTCATACCGAAAAAATTCTACTGGAAGACGTCCGCTTGCTTCCCGGTGCACTCGAGCTGCTGCGTCAACAAAAGTCCACCGGCGTCACCCTCGCCGTCTTCACCAATAAACGCGGCGATCACGCGCGGCGCATCTGTAATCACCTCGGTATGACCCCTTTCCTCAGCGGAATATTCGGCGCCAAAGACACCCCTTGGCTGAAACCGCAGCCCGAGTTTGCCCACCATACCCTCACTCAGCTCGCCGCGCTCGCCCAGGGAACCCTGCTCATCGGTGACTCGCCCTTCGACGTCGAGGCCGCTCACCGTGGCGGGTTCCCCTGCTGGGCTGTCGCCACCGGGACCCATATCGCCGAACAGCTCCGCGCAGCCGGCGCCGAAGCCGTTTTCGCCGATCTACCGGCCTTGCACGCCGCGCTCTAATTCCCAGCCGGCCGCCACCAGGCCCATCGGTCTGAGCTTCTCGAATACTTGCCGAGCCCCCCTTCATACCGCCCTTCTCCAAAGCAAGCGCGCGAGGCCCCCGCCTTTCCTCCTCACATCAGTCTACCCGCGCTTCCCCCTCCCCCAAACCGTCCGCTCGCATCCGCCCGCATCCGCTCGCATCCGCCCACATCCGCCCGCATCCGCTCGCATCCGCCCACATCCGCTCGCATCCGCCCGCATCCGCTCGCATGCGCCCACAACTCAACTCACGCCCCACCGGTCTACCTGCCCGCACCCTCAAAGCCCCGTCCTAGCCGCAAACCACCACCGACGGATTTGTTTGCACCGTCCGCCCTTGCTCGTGGTATTAACCTGCCGTTCAGACACTCGATCTCAGAAAAAGCCAGTTCCCCCATCCCCCAAAAATGCGCTCTTATTTTCTAAACGTCTTCGCCGCTTTTTTATTACTCGGCATAACTTTACGCACCCAAGCTGAAGAAAAAAGTCCGCTCCGTATTATCGTTTTCGGCGCCCACCCCGATGATGCCCAATACAAGGCGGGCGGCACCGCCGCAAAATGGATCAAGGCCGGGCATCAGGTGATGCTCGTCTCCGTAACAAACGGCGACATCGGCCATTGGCAGTCCGCCGGCGGACCACTCGCCCAGCGCAGGCTGACCGAGGTAAAAAAGGCCGACGCCGTCATCGGTGCGTCCACGACCGTGCTCGATATTCATGACGGCGAATTAGTGCCCACCTTGGAAAATCGGCAAAAAATTATCCGCCTAATCCGCGAGTGGCGGGCCGACGTCGTCATCGCCCATCGTCCGTGGGACTATCATCCTGATCACCGCTACGTCGGCGTGCTGGTCCAAGATGCCGCCTTCATGGTGGCCGTACCCTTTATTTGCAGCGACGTGCCGCCGTTAAAAAAGAATCCTCTCTTTCTTTACTCGAGCGATGGCTTCCAGCGGCCGTATCCATTTAAGGCCGACATCGTCGTGTCGATCGATGATGTTTTTGATCAGAAGCTCACCGCCATCCACGAAATGCCTTCCCAGCACTACGAGGGCGGCGCCAACGGCAGCGAGGAGCAGATGAAGAAAGTACCCCCCGCCAGCGATCAAGCGGGTCGCCGGGCGTGGCTGCGCGAAGGGTGGACCCGCCGCCAAAGCGCCGAAGCGAACCGCTTCCGGGAAGCCCTCGTAAAATGGTACGGCCCAGAGAAAGGCTCCGCCGTTAAATTCGCCGAGGCCTTCGAGATTTGCGAATACGGCCGCCAGCCGAAGCCGGAAGAAATTAAAGTCTTATTCCCCTTTTTCCCCTAATCTCGCCCACCGGCGGCCAGTCATCGACGCTCGGCCCCAGCCCAGCGATCTCTCGCGTCATCACTCGACCATTTCCCCTTTCCGCAGCGGCTAAAACCAATCTCCCGCCGCCCCCGCCAACCATTTTCCCCTTTTCCCCATGACGCTTACCCCCATCGATTGGCTCATCATTTTACTTTACCTCGCCGGTTGTATGGTCGCCGGACTGTGGATGCGCCGCTACGTGCGCGGCGTCCAAGACTTCGCCGTCGCCGGCCGCGAGATGGACGTCAACCTCGGCGTCGCCTCCCTCGCCGCCACCGAGCTCGGCCTCGTCACCATCATGTACACCGGGCAGCTCGGCTACGAAAAGGGCTTCGCCGGAGCAATCATCGGGGTCATCATGTGTGCCGTCATTTGGTTCGTGGGGCGCACGGGTTTTGTCATCGAGCCCCTGCGCAAGGCGGGCGTTATGACAATCCCCGAACTATTCGAAAAACGCTTCGGCACGCGCGTCCGCTGGCTCGCGGGACTTTTCGTCGTACTTGGCGGCCTGCTCAATATGGGTATCTTTCTGCGCCTCGGAGGCGAGTTCTTGGTCTACGCCACCGGGCTGCCTCCGGGTTGGCTGGAGTGGGTCATGACCGCCCTTCTCGGACTCGTCCTCATTTACACAGCGCTTGGCGGCATGCTCTCCGTCCTCATCACCGACTATCTCCAATTTCTCGTCATGGGCGTCGGCATCGTCGTCACGTCCATTCTCGTCATCCTTCATATCGGCTGGGGCAACCTCATCGACACCTTGGGCCAGACGTGGTCTACCAACACCGCTACTGCGGGAGCGCCCGGCACGCCCCATCCTTTTAACCCGTTTCACAGCTCAAGCTTTGGTTGGGGTTACCTCGTGTGGCAGGTCTTCTTCCAAATCGCCGCCGCCACGACTTGGCAGACGCAAATCAGCCGCGTCCTCGCCGCCAAAGATGCTGCCACCGCCAAGACCATGTACCGACGCACCGCCTTTTATTTCGTCGGCCGCTTCCTCCTCCCCGCCCTCTGGGGCGCGGCGGCGTGCGTCTGGTTCGCCCAGCATGGGGGCCTGCCCAAAGAGCTCACCACCCTCACCGCCATGCCCCATTATCTGAGCATCGTCCTGCCCGTCGGCATCATCGGGCTCGTCGTCGCCGCCATGCTCGCCGCCGAGATGTCCACAGATAGTGGATACATGCTCACATGGGCGACCGTCATTTATAACGACCTCATCACACCGTGCCTCCGCCAGCCGCTCACGCCCAAAGGCCAATTGCGCCTCACCCGCGGGCTCGTGCTGGGCATCGCGGTATTTCTGCTCTTCTACGGCCTTTGGTACGAACTCCCCGGCAACGCCTGGGACTATCTCGCCGTCACCGGTAATATTTACCTCGCTAGCGTCTTCACGTTGCTCGTCGCCGGGCTCTACTGGCCGCGCGCTAACCAAACCGGCGCGACCGCCGCTCTCGTGCTCGGCGCCATCGGGCCCATCACTTTCCTGCTACTCGGAAAAAAATTCGCCATCGCCCCGGAAATCGCCGGCGCCTCCTCCTTCGCCCTCGCCGCCATCGGCATGCTCGTCGGCTCCCTCATCCGCACCCCAACCTCGTCCGCCACGGACACGAAAACGACCTCTCAACCCCACCACAGCTAACTCAAAAAAATCATGACCACCTTTTTCATCTTCCTCTGGACCACCCTCATCTTCGCCTCAATCTTCTGGTACGGGTTTCTCGTCTTCTACGTGGGCATCAAGGCCGGTCGCGAGATTCGCGAGCTCACCGCCACTTTGTCTAAACGAGATTAAAATCCGGCGCCTCCCGCCCAGATTACGCCGCCCTCCCCTTGACGCTTTCCTCCCTAACTACACGGTCGCTACGTGTTCAGAACAGCCAAGATTTTCACCACCACCATTCCTGAGGTCTCTCGGCTACCCCAGGGATTTCGCTTTCCTGAAAAAGAGGTCGCTCGGCGGCCCACCACCCGCGAGCACACCGGCGGGCCGATCGGAATGTTCGCAATCTTCCGCGCCACCCAACCCTTCCCTCTCGGCCGCATCGTCGTGAACCAGGAGCGCCGCAAGTTCGCCCCCGGCCCTCGGCTCACCTTCAGGAACAGGCCGCCCGCCTAACCCCCGGCCGCCTCGCCTCCCGCGCCAACATCCTATTTTCTCCGTGGCCGCCCCCACCCGCCATCCTTCCGCCACGCTCACCGGTGTCATCGAACGGATCATTTTCCTCAACGAGGAAAACCACTACACCATCGCGGAATTCCGGCCCGATGCCCCCGCCCCCGTTCGCACCACGCCGCCAACTAACACCAAAGGTCGGCCCGATGCCGTCACGATCATCGGCGCTCTGCCGGGCGTCGAATGCGGCGAGACCCTCCACCTCACCGGCGAATGGTCTCACCACACCCAACACGGCGCCCAATTCAAAATCACCCACTTCCGCAGCGAACTGCCCGCCAGCGTGTATGGTATCCGCAAATACCTCGGCAGCGGCCTCGTCCCGGGCATCGGTAAGGTCTACGCCAATAAAATTGTCGATCGTTTCGGCACCGATACCTTTCGCGTCCTCAGCGAGGAATCCGGCCGGCTCCGCGATGTCGAGGGCATCGGCAAAAAACGCGCCACCGCTATCAAGCAATCTTGGGACGCCAAAAGTGCGGAGCGCGAACTCGCCATTTTTCTCCAGACCTACGGCGTCACTCCTTCCCAGTGCCTGAAGCTGATAAAACACTTTGGCCCCGAGGCCAAACGCATCCTGTCCACCGAGCCCTACCGCGCCGCCCGCGAGATCGAGGGCATCGGTTTTAAAACCGCCGACCGGATCGCCATCAATCTCGGGTTCGCCAACGACGCCCCGCCCCGCCTCGACGCCGGCCTCATCTACGCCCTCGAAACCCTCCAAGAAGAGGGCCACACCGCTTTTCGTGAGGCCGATCTCATCGACTATACCGCCGCCCTCCTCGAAACCGAAACGCGCTTCCTCGAAACCCGCATCACCGCCCTCGTCCAAGCGAAATCTGTCGTCCGCCATTGGCCCAGTCTCACCACCGACCTCCATCCCGCCGGCGAGCCCACCACCACGCCCACCGCCACTCCCTTGCCCGGCTCCGGCCTCATCCAGCTGCCGCACAACGACCGCTCTGAAATAAAAATCGCCGCCACCGTCGCCCGACTCACCCGCACTCCCAGCGGGCTGCCGCCCATCAAAGCCGACGCCGCCGTCCAATGGGTTGAACAAAAAGCCGGCTTCGCCTTCGCCTCCTCACAGCGCTCCGCACTCCGCGACGCGCTCACCCATAAGTTCTCCATCCTCACCGGCGGACCCGGCACCGGTAAAACCACCATCCTCCGCGCCCTCGTCGAAATTCTCAAAGCCAAGAAAGTCCGCGTCCACCTCGCCGCGCCGACCGGGCGCGCCGCCCGCCGGCTCGCCGAGGCCACCGGCGGTTATGCGTCCACCATCCACCGACTCCTCAAATACGACCCCGCCGGCGGCGGCTTCGTCACCAACGAAAATACCCCACTCGCCACCGACTTCCTCATCGTCGACGAGGCTTCCATGCTCGATTCACGCCTCGCTTCCGCGTTGCTCCAAGCCGTCCCTTCCCGCGCGCACCTCCTCCTCGTCGGCGATACCGATCAACTCCCCAGCGTGGGCGCCGGCAACGTCCTTAAGGATCTGATCACCTCAAGCTCAGAACTGCCCGCACTCCGCGCCCATCTCCCCACCACCCGTCTCTCCGTCATCTATCGCCAAAAAGAACAGAGCGGCATCGTCACCACCGCCCACGCCATCAACTCCGGCGAGGCTTCCCTGCCCCCAGCCGTCGGCACCGTCTCCGCCGCCCAACCTTGGAACGACCTCACTTTTATCACCGCAGCCAATGCCGACGACTGCGTGCTCAAAGTGATCCAGCTATGCACCGAGTTCATTCCGCAACACTGGAAGTGGATCCATCCCATCAACGATGTCCAAATCCTCGCACCTATGCACAAGGGCGTCGCCGGCGTCGGCAATCTCAACACTCAACTCCAGCAGAGCCTCAACCCCTCCGGCGCCCCGCGCTCACTCCGCGCTCCCAGCGGCGAATATCGCGCCGGCGACAAAATCATCCAGCTCCGCAACAACTACGACAAAAACCTTTTCAACGGCGATATCGGCGTCGTCGCCCACGTTGATCCCGAAGCCGGCACCCTCATGGCTGATTTCGATGGCGATCAACATCCGTTTACCCGCGGAGAACTCGGCGACGTCGCCCTCGCCTATTGCGTCAGTATCCACAAAAGTCAGGGCAGCGAGTACCCCGTCGTCATCGTGCCTATCCTCAAAGCTCACTTCATGATGCTCCAACGCAATCTCCTCTACACCGCGATTACCCGCGGTAAGAAAAAGGTCTTCATCGTTGGCGAACCTGCCGCCTACGCCATGGCCGTCCGCAACTCCGAGTCCAAACTCCGCTGCACTCACCTGCGCGAAAAAATCAACGATCTCATCCTTACCCGCTAACCCGCCGCCCACCCCGCTCTTTTTCAATGCCCCGCATCGAGATCACCAGGCAGTAGCAGCGGCGCGAAGGTCGATTTTATCGCCGCCTTCATGTACCCTTCTTTCGCAGTGATGGACCCATCTTTCACTCGGTTCATCAGGCTCATATCCATCGTGATCATGCCTTCGCTCCCACCACTCTCAATAATCGACTTAATGTTCGCAATCTGCCCACTCCGTATCGTGTTCGGCAGCGCTTCGTGCGTCAGAAGGATTTCATGCACCGCACAGCGACCTTTCGGAATTTTCTTGCACAATAATTGCGCGACCACCCCCGCCAAACAACTCGAGAGCATCACTCTTACCTGATTCTGCTCTTCCGCCGGAAATGTATTGATAATCCGGTCCACCGTCTTCGCCGCGTTGTTCGTGTGCAACGTGCCAAATACCAGCATCCCCATCGACGCGCAGCCCAACGCGAGCTTGATCGTCTCCATCTCGCGCATCTCCCCCAGCAGCACAATGTCCGGATCGTGCCGCATCGCCCCTTTTAGCGCCGCCCCAAACGACTGCGTGTGCTCCCCTACTTCCCGATGCACAATCACCGACTTCTTCACCGGGTGCACAAACTCGATCGGATCCTCAATCGTTATAATGTGCCGCGCCAAATTCCCGTTAATGTAATCGATCATCGCCGCCAGTGTCGTCGACTTGCCACTGCCCGTCGGCCCCGTCACCACCACCAGTCCTTGCTCTAAATGACAGAGCTTTTTCAAAGACTCCGGTAGATTCAACTGCTCAAACGACAAAATCTTGGCCGGAATCTGCCGAAAAACCGCCGCCTGCCCCCAGTGATTGTATAAATAATTCCCACGAAATCGCGCCAGCCCGGGAATCTCATACGCCAAGTCCAGGTCCTTCCGCTCAAGATAATCCTCCCACCGCTTGGCCGGACAAATCTCCCGCAGGAGCGCCTCCATCGGCCCAGTGGTCAACGGCGTGTCCCCCATCGCCTGCAGCGAGCCCGAGGCCCGAATCTTCGGCGGCAAGCCTACACTCAAGTGCAGGTCGGAACCCCCTTTTTCCAACATCGCAGTCAGCAGTGCGTCAATGACGGCCATAAAATAAACTCAGCCCCCCTCTTTTTCCCGCCACCGTTGCCGCGACCGCCGACACCGGATAAAGCGCCACAGATCACCCCCAAATAACCCCAAAGCCACAAAAAAGGCCACCGTGAGCAGCGCCGGCGGCATCTTGAACATCCTCCGAGCCAACACCGCAACCACACAGCAGACCACAAAAAATATCCCATGGCCAATGATCGTCCAAAGCACTTGGCGATACGCCGCCTCCGCCTCCGCTCGCGTTGCATGTAAAGGAGAGGGCGCGCTCATCCGATAATTTTCCCCTTCAAAACCCGATTCGCGATGTTCGCCCGCGCCGTCTCCGCGGAAACTTTCCGCTCCTGCGCCAACCCAAAAATCACATTGTCCATCAGACACATTCCTTCCTTCACCCCCGTCTCCATCGTGTTCCGTAAACCCGTCGACTTGCCTTCTCTAATCAAACTCTGAATCGCAATGTTACTCACCAGAATCTCACACGCCAAGACCAGTCCACCACCCAGGCCCGGCAACAACCGCTGACACACAATCCCCCGTAAACTTTCCGCCACGCTCGCCCGAATCTGCGTCTGCTGCGCCGGCGGAAACACATCCAACAACCGGTTCAACGTCGTCGCCGCGTCACTCGTATGCATCGTGCCAATCACCAAATGCCCCGTCTCGGATGCACTGATCGCCATCTCGATTGTCGCCAAATCCCGCAACTCGCCAATCACGATCACATCCGGGTCTTCCCGCAAGGCCCCCTTCAGCGCCGAGGCAAACGTGCGCGTGTGCGGACCGACCTCACGCTGCGTCACGCTACAGCCTTTCGAAACTTGCACCACCTCGATCGGATCTTCCACCGTTATAATGTGGTCCGTCCGCGTCTCGTTCAAGTAGGCCACCATCGCCGCCAGGGTCGCCGTCTTCCCCGAGCCCACCGGGCCCGTGATCAAGATCAAACCATTGTGGTACGAGAGCATCTTTTTGATCGTCTCAAGGTGCTTGCTATACCCCAAGGCCTCCAACGTCCGCACTTCCGCCGGCACGATGCGATAGGCCCCCGCCACCCCATTCTTGTGAAACATCAAATTCACACGGTACCGATCCCTCGCACCAAGCGCCAAAGCATAATCATAATCCTTCCGCTCCAAAAAAATCTTTTTTTGCCCTTCAGACAGCAACGCCGTATTCGCCCGCAACGCATCCTCCGCACTCAGCACGTATTCAGAAATGAAGGTCAGCGCCCGCTGCTTCCGCACAAAGGGCCGCGAGTTCGTCGAAAGATGCAGGTCGCTGGCCCCAAATATCCCCGTCGCTTTCAAAAGACCCCGCATGCCTTCCGCCAGCGCCTCGTCGCCCATCAAACCCATCTTCTCAAAATCGAACCCCGGACCACGCTCACTCCCCGCCGGCGCCACCTTGACCGAACCACCCCCAGTCCCATTCACCGCCCCTTCCATCGGCTCCGCAAAGGGATCCTGCGGCGGCCCACCCCGCCGACCTTTGGACACCGCCTGACCCGCCAGGGTCTCAAAACTGCCCATATCTTCCACCCAGCCCCGATCGATACACTCCTGCGCAAAAACCAGCACATCCGCCGTCACGCCAATCTTCGCAGCAACGTCCCGACATTGTTCTGCCGAAAAGATGCCTTGATCAATCCCCATGCGGGCAAGCCATCGAGTATTGTCATTCATGCGCGGTCAAAAAATAGACTCAGCGCAGACGCTTGCTCCCCGCTCTCTTCAAGCCAAGCGGAATGCAGCATCCCGCTTTAAAAAAATCCTCACCCTTCTGCCCCGACCAGTAAAATTTCCCACCAGCTCGTTCCCACGACATACTTTTTGTCGAACCACGCTCTCACCGACCCGCTCGTAGCATCGCGACCGGCCCTGCCACCACTCCATCAGTTCCAACCCCTTTTAATCAACAATCGCGACCGGGCGCATCCCTTGGAACCGGACCGGCAGTCGCCCCTTGCGTTTGGCCTGAAACCGGCCCCGCTCCCACGTAGCTCGCCCGCTCATTCCCCAACTATTTCGCCCGTCATTCTGGTTGTAGAGGAGCGAGAGCAGCGAGGTGGTAACCCGCCAGCGCTGCTCGCCCCCTCGTCAAACCGTGCAGGCGGTTTTCGCGCACACGGCTTACCGAATCCCGGTTCTTTCGGATTGGTTTCAGCGGAGTTCATCGCGCCCAGGCCGCGTGCGATGGCCAGCACCACAGCTTGTTTTGACCTGGCAATCTCTCATCGGTGGAGAACTCAAAGAGCCCGTGGGTGCGGCTATATTTGCGCCACGACCATCGTCTGAGCCGGTTGCGCACGAAGGTCTGCTGTTGGCCAAACACGCGCGTGCTGTGCCCGTACTGAAACGCCCCCGCCCAGCCGCGCGTGATCTGGTGGACCTTTCGGACGACCACCACCGCCGCTTGGTTTCGCGTGCGCACTTTTGGCCCTGCTCGCACTTTGTCGCGCAACTTCGCCTGACTCTTCGCGCTGGTCTCCCCGTGCGGATACCACCGTTTGCTCTTCAGACCTTGCCGCCATGCGACGGAAAAACCGAGGAACTCGATGCCTTCCTCCCGTGTATCCACCAGCTGGGTTTTTGCTTCGTCGAGCTTTAACTTGCGGGCCTCCAACCACCGTTGCATCTCCGAGTTGACGCCGTTGGAAAGTATTTTCGATTTGGCTGAATTTTGGGCTGACCTACTTCGATGAAGTCTGACCCGAGTATGGGGACTGGAAGAGCGCCGCTCCATCCAAGGTCGTTTGGTCGGGAAGATGGAATTAAACTGGGTGCGTCGGCTGATCGCGGAGCATGGCGACTGGCATCGTAAACGACTCGCGCAGGAGTTGTGCCGCCAGTGGGGCTGGTGCAATGGGCAAGGAGTCTGGAAGGACTTGGCGGCCCGCAGTTTTCTGCTGAAGCTCGAGATGCAAGGCGA
>CAMDOF010000101.1 GCA_945903465.1 Opitutus sp. GAS368 | reverse complement strand
TTTTGGTGAGTGGGCTCTCATGCAGCAGGGGCGACAAGAATGTCGCCCATCCGACGGACCGGCGACACTCCTGTCGCCGATGGTGGCCACGAAGGCGTGCTTCGCTCCCCCACCACCCACCCTCTCGCGCTCCCATGAAACAGCTTCTGCAAGTCGTTGGTGGGAAAATAAAGCTGTTTCTTCCCGTCGGGGCCAAAACTTGTTTTGGTGAGTGGGCTCTCATGCAGCAGGGGCGACAAGAATGTCGCCCATCCGACGGACCGGCGACACTCCTGTCGCCGATGGTGGCCACGAAGGCGTGCTTCGCTCCCCCACCACCCACCCTCCCTTGAAACAGCCACTGCAAGTCGTTGGTGGGCCTGGAAAGCTGTTTCTTCCCGTCGGGGCCAAAACTTGTTTTGGTGGCGAAGCATCCGGACGGGGTCAGTCCGCTGATGGCACTGGAGGCTTTCCCGGCCGTCGGGGTTCGTGATGACGTGAACGGGCGTCTCGGCGCGAGCATGGCTAGCCGGCGGGACGCCAGCTCGGCATAACCCCAAAATGGGGTACCGGCACGTCCGGTGTGGCTACGGCAGGAGTGGTGGTTTCGAGGTAGGGCGCGACGTCTTCGCATTCAATACCCGGGTGCCCGTTATCATGTCATTAATCGCGGAAATCTGCAGCACGACGTTTTCGCACCGTTCGGGGCTACGAACGCGTTCCTCATCGCGCTGGATGAGGCGCCGGTGCCGTTCGGCTGGCGGGTGCCTGCGTGAGTGGTCAGGCGCAACCCCTACCCCCTCGCCCTCGCAACACCGGAACCGAACCTCGTGCAGGGAGCGTATCAACAAATCAGATACACGCACGCAGGCTCGGCCTCGCAACACCGGAACCGAAACTCGTGCAGGAGGCACGGGCGCGACGAGCAGCCCGCGGATGCCCCTCGCCCTCGCAACACCGGAACCGAACCTCGTGCAGGGGATGCCCGGGCTGCAAGCTACGTTCGCGACGCGGCTGACTCGATTCCACGGTCAGCAGGGCCCTGGGTTGCAGGGTCGGTACAAGGCCCCGTTGATCGAGGACGCCCCCCATCTCGCCCGGGTCTGCGATTACCTCCATCTCCATCCCGTTCGCGCCGGAGTTGTTCCCGCCGACCGGGTGGGCAAATAGCGGAGCAGCCGCCTCTGGCCCTGCCGACCAGCGACCCCACGCGATTGGTTCCAGTCCGCCGAACGGTGGCCGTCTCTCGGACTCGAGACCCAAAGCGATCCCTGGCGCCCATACCTCGACCCTTTGGCAAACATCGCGGCAACGCGCGACGACGATCGCACTGTGCGCGCCGCCTATTCTGGCGGTTGGGCGATTGGCCCAGCAGGCTGGCGGAGGGCGAGCGCCCGCCAACCCGCCCATCCGGCGTTGTCACCGGAAATGTCCGCCACGGAGATCGCCGCAATCAAGTGCGCGCGGGGGCAACAGGCGGCGGACGCCGCGTTGAAAGAAGCCGGCAAGTCTTTGGCGAACGCGGCAAGCGCGCCAAAAGGCGTCGGAGGGAAGGCCGCCATCGCCCGGACGCGGCGAACCACGGTGGCGGTGCCGTATCGTTGGATCGCGACGACATTGCAGAGGGGTCATCCCGCCGCCGTGCGCGGCGATCTCTCGCCGCGGACATGGCAATCAGCGGACTGACCCCATCGGCTCGCCCCCAGCGGCCCCCCCCCGGTCGACCCACGCCCCGGCCCCGCGGACCTCCCGTATCCAAAAATCCATGACGAATCGCTCTGCTTCCGCGCCGCCGTCATGGACCCGTGCGCTGACTTCGACCAGACGGGCTTCGCGTGGCCGCGCGCACCCGTCGCTCCCGCCGTCGCGCCTGGGCAAGGCCAGCTGTTTGCCGACGACTACGCCCAGCCCGACGCCCCCGCGAGCGATCCGGTCTTCTGGGCGGAGCCCGCCCGCCCCGTTCGGCCCGACGACCAGAGCCCCTTCTACGCCGACGCCGACCCAGCCGACCCCTTGGCCGGCGACTTCCCCCGCCGACGCACCGGAGTCTGCCTGAATTTATTTAAAAACGCTTGCTTCTTGACCCCGAGCAACCCGGAGGTCTGGGTCTGCACCTCAGGAACCCCCGCGATGATTGCCCCCCCCAACGGCAAGCCGCGCCTCGATTCGCACTCGAAAGCCCCCTTTCCGCCGCAGCTGTTTCCCTCCCCAAGTCCCCAGCCTCATCCGAACCCGCACCCTCTCAAAATCGGTTCATTTTCTACCACCTAACCCCCATCCCGCCATGCCCCTCCCCTTAAACCCCTCCCCCCCGCAAATCCAGTTTCCTAGCAATATAACCTCAGGGACCGGCAGGTTCAGACCACCCGGGTGCCAGCCGAGAATATCGGACTCGGCGGGACCAGTCCCCGCTACCTGGTCACCACCACGGTGAATCGCGGCGATCTAAGAATCGATGGCTTCGAGGTGGAGTATCGCCAGCGCTTCACGTTTCTGCCCGGCCTGTGGAAGGGGCTGGTCGCGGTCTCGAGTTATACCAAGAACCGATTCAGTGACGAGGCGCTCGCGGCGAGCACGTCTCCGGCTCTGGCCAACGGCGGGCTGATGTATTCCCACCGGAGAATCATTGCCTCGCTGCTCTCGACTTGGACCGACGACACCCTGGTGACGAGCGGGACGGTGGTGCGCTACCGCAAGGCGCGGACGCTGCTCGACGCGAGCCTGAGCGTCCGCTTGTTCGGCGAGGTCCGCGCCTTCGTCAACGCGCGCAACCTGCCGAACGCACCGATCGAGACCTACGAGAATGTCCGATCGCGCATCTGGAAATACCAGCATTTCGGCACCGGCTACACCTTTGGCTTCAGCGGATCGTTTTGAGCCCGCCATCACCTCCAACAACCCGCCGCGATGCTTCGACCCTTTCTTTCCTTCGCACTCTTGGTCGTGGGGGGCCACTCGGTCCTCGCCGCGGCGCCGCGGCCCAATGTCCTGTTCATCGCCCTCGACGATCTCCGCCCCGAACTCGGCTGTTACGGGTATGCGCACATCGTCAGCCCGAACATCGACCAGCTGGCCGCGCGCGGCGTCGTCTTCACCCGTGCCTACTGCCAGTATCCGGTCTGCAACGCCACGCGCGCGAGCCTCTTGACCGGGCTGCGGCCCGACTCGACGGGCGTGTCGGACAACCGCACGCAGTTCCGCAAGATCGTGCCGGATGTCGTCACGTTGCCGCAGCAGTTCAAGCGGCACGGCTATCAGACGCAGGCCTTCGGTAAGATCTACCACGGGTTGTTCGAGACCGCGAACGTCGGCCGCACCTTCGACGACCCGGCGTCGTGGACCGCCCCACATTGGTATGGTTCGCCGCAATACTACTTCTCTCCGCGCGGCATGGAGGTGGCGCGCGAGGTGTTTGCGAAAAAGGAAAAAAAGTCCGCCGGCGATCCGGACGAATGGAAGAAGCATTTTGTGCAGGGATTGGCAACGGAGGCGCCGGACGTGCCGTACTCCGCGCTCTATGACGGCGAGTTGACCGACCGGGCGATGCGGGCGTTGGCGGAGCTGAAGGGCAAGCCGTTCTTCCTCGCGGTCGGTTACCTGAAGCCGCACCTGCCTTTCGTTGCGCCGAAGAAGTATTGGGATCTCTATGACCGCGCGAAGATCACGTTGCCGCATCCCCCCGTTGCTCCACGCGGCGCGCCGGCCATGGCCCTGCAAAACGGCCATGAGCTCCGCTCACAGTACACCGACATGGGCGGCACGGCGCCGCTGAGCGAGGCGCAGGCGCGCGAGCTGCGGCACGGCTACTACGCGTGCGTGAGTTTTGTCGATGCGCAGATCGGCCGGCTGCTGGCGGAGCTCGACCGGCTCGGCCTGCGCGAAAATACCATCGTCGTCCTCTGGGGCGACCACGGCTGGCATCTCGGCGAGCAGGGGCTCTGGGCAAAGCTCAGCGACTTCGAGGTTGCCGCGCGCGTGCCGCTCATCGTCAGCGCGCCGGGGCGGAAGGCGGGCGTGAAGAGCGCGGCGCTGGTGGAATTCGTGGATGTGTTTCCCTCGCTGTGCGAGCTCGCTGGTCTGCCCCAACCCGGACACCTCGAGGGCACGAGTTTTGTGCGGCTGCTCGATGCGCCGAACCGGCCCTGGAAGAGCGCCGCGTTCACCCAGGTCGTACACGGCGCGACCACCGGCCGGTCGCTGCGGACCGAGCGTTTTCGTTTCACTCGCTGGCATCCGACCAAGATCCCAGGAGAGACCGAAGCACTGGAATTATACGATCTCGGATCGGATTCGACGGAGCTGGAAAATATCGCCGCCCGCCCCGAACACGCCACGTTGGTGAAGGATCTTACCGCGAAGCTGGAAAAGGGTTGGCGCGCCGCCGGACCCTGAATCCAAGGACCGATTTTCCTCTTGCCTCAAAGCAATCCCCGTCCCGCGCATGAAACTCTTCCCCTCGCTCAGCGTTGCGGTTGTCCTCCTGACCGCCTTTCCCGGCGCCGCACGCGCGCAAGCGACCGGGACCGGCCGCATCGAAGGCCGCGTCTTCAATTCGCGCACCGGCCAATACCTCGAAAACGCCCGCATCTCCCTCGACGGAACGTCGCTGTCGGCCTTCACCGACGCTGGGGGTGAATATAAAGTCTTCAACGTTCCCGCCGGTCCGGTGGTCGTGCGCGCCAGTTTTACGAGCCTGGAGGCGCAGACAGAGACACTCACGGTCAAAGCGGGTGAAGCCGTGCGACGCGACTTCGACCTGGGGTCATCCCCCGCCACCACCGGGCCGACTCCCGGAGTCGTCAGACTCTCGCAGTTCGTCGTCGGCGCGTCGAAGCAGATGGACGCCGCCGCCATCGCGATCAATGAGCAGCGTTTTGCCGCGAACATCAAGACAGTCATCGCCGCCGATGAGTTTGGCGCAGTCGTGGAAAATGACATCGGCGAGATCTTGAAATTCGTACCAGGGATCACGATGGACTACAACGGCGGCGACGCCCGCCGCATTTCGATGGACGGCGTCTCATCTGACTACGTGCCGGTGACGATCGGCGGATTCAATCTGGCCAACGCCAATCAGAACGGCACGAACCGCGCGGCCGCGCTCGATCAAGTTTCGCTCAACAACGTCTCCCGGATCGAGGTAAACCAGACGCCCACGCCGGAGTCGCCGGGGTCGGCCCTCGCGGGTTCGGTCAATCTGGTTCCGCGCAGCGCGTTCGAGCGCTCGAAGCCTCTTTTTACCTTCAGCACGGTCGTCGCGATGCGGGACAACGCCCGCGATTTCCACCGGAGCGTGGGGCCGCGCTCGAATCCGACACGCAAGGCGCTGCCGGGGTTTGATTTTTCCTACGTCGCACCGGTCAACGACCGTTTTGGTTTCAGCCTTTCCGGCAGCGCGGCGAAAACCTTCAGCCCGCGCGATTTCATGACCAACACCTGGCGCGGCGTGGACTCGCCGACCAACGGCGGGACGCTGCCCGACACCACGCCCGACAAACCGTATCTTTCCGATTATCTCTACCGCGACGGCTTCATCGCCCGGACCCGGACGTCGGTCGGGCTCACGCTCGATTACAAGCTCAGTCGCACCGATCAGATCTCGTTTTCGATGCAGCGCACGACCTATGCGACCGACTTCGACAACCGCTTGATGAACTTTTTCGTCAACCGGGTTCTGCCGGGCAACTTCACCACGACATCGACGACGGGCTTCGCCGGTGCGGGAGAGGTGCGTGTCACGCTGCAGACCCGCGCACGTGACGCCATGACCTACATGCCGTCACTCGTGTACCGGCACCACGGCGCGGTTTGGACGGCGCAGGCGGGCGCGGGCTACTCCCACGCCGACGATGGTTTTCATGATGTCGACAAGGGCTATTTCAGCCAGACGCTGGCGCGCCGCACGGGTGTCACGGTCTCGTTTGCCGACATCACCCACCTGCGGCCGGGACGGATTACGGTCACGGACGGCGTGACCGGCGCTCCGGTGGATCCGTATGATATCCGGACCTACGCGCTGTCCGCGCCGCAGAGCCAGCTGATCACGTCGTCCGACGTCCAGCGCAGTGTCTACGCCAACGTAAAACGTAATTTTAACCTGGGCGCGCTGCCGTTCTCGCTCAAAGGCGGAGTCGATCTCAATAATTCCATCCGTGACATTCGCGGCAACGGGCTGACCTTGAACTATACGGGCGCGGACGGCCGAGGCAGCACGACACCGGTCGGCAATGACGACGCCGCGACCCCGTTCTACGATGCGGCCATCGCCACGCGGCCCGCGCCCTTGGGGTTTGCGGCGGCGCCGGTGATCAACCACGAGCAGTTCCTGAATTTCTACCGGGCCAATCCGGAGCAATTTTCGACGAACGAAAACACCACCTACCTCAACATGGTCAACCAGTCGAAGCGCGCGGAGGAAGTGGTCGGCGCCGCCTATGTCCGCGGCGATCTCGCGCTCCTCGGTCAGCGGCTCAAGCTGGTGGGCGGATTCCGGGCGGAACAGACGAATGTCGACGCCGAGGGTCCGCTGGCCGACCCGACGCGCAACTATCAGCGCAATGCCGCGGGCAACGTCATCCTCGGGGCCAACGGCCGACCGGTGCCGATTGCGACCGACCCGCTCGCCGTCTCGCAACGAACGCGGATCCAGCGCGGCGCGCACGCGCGCAAGGAATATCTCCGGTGGTTTCCCAGTCTCAACGCCTCCTACAGTGTGCGCGAAAATCTCACCGCCCGGGCGGGCTATTACCAATCGATCGGGCGCCCCAATCTGAACCAGTACGCCGGCGGGATCACGCTCCCAGATCCGGACACGACGACGAGTGCGACGCCGACGATCACGGTCAACAATGCGGGCATCAAGGCGTGGAGCGCCACGACGGGGAAGGTCTCGCTCGAGTACTATTTTTCCGGCGTCGGCCTGCTTTCCGCCGGCGCGTTCCGGCGGGATTTCGAAAACTTCTTCGGCAACACGGTGCTGCCGGCCTCGCCTGAATTCCTGGCGCTCTACGGCCTGGATGCGGCGACGTACGGCAACTATCGGGTCGCGACGCAATACACCATCGCCGGCACGGTGCGGATGGAGGGCTGCAACGTGAACTACAAGCAGGCGCTCACGTTTCTGCCAACATGGGCGCGGGGCGTGCAGGTTTTTGCCAATGGCAACATCCAGCGCGCGACCGGCGATCAGACCGGGAATTTTGCCTTCAGTCCCCGTTTCGGCAACTGGGGCATCAGTCTGACGCGGGAGAAGTACGACCTCCGGATGAACTGGAACTACCGGGGGCGCCAGCGCCTGACGGCGGTCAATGGCCGAAGCATCGGCGCCGGCACCTTTAATTGGGGTACCACCCGCGTCTATATCGACCTATCCGGCGAGCGCACGATCTGGAGAAGATTTGCGGTCTTCGCCAAAATCCGGAATCTGCGCGACCAGACGGAGGACGTTGAGACTTCCGGCCCCCTTACCCCGGCGCAGGCGTCGTTTGGACAGCGCGAGGATTTTGCCGCCCTTTGGACCTTCGGCCTCAAGGGTAACTTTTAGTCCGCCACGATTGGCCGTCATCCCCATGAACCGTCGCACCGCCCTCCGCCACCGTGCGCTGTATCTGTTGATCTTAATAGTCGCCGGTATGGCTCACAGCCTTACGCTCCGAGCCCAGGCCGTCACGGGCACCCTGGAAGGTACCGTCTCCAATCCCCGCAACGGGGAATTTCTGGAAAACGCCCGCGTGGTCGTGGAAAACACCGCGCTTGAGGCTTTCACCGACGCAAACGGCCGTTACCGCCTCACGCACGTTCCGGCCGGCACCGTCCGGGTGAGGGCGTCGTTTACGGGATTGTCCCCCCAGGGCGAAGTGGTGGCGCTCGCCGCCAGCGCGACTGTGGAGCGCAACTTCAGCCTGACGGCGGACGAGACGGTCCGGCTCGCGCGCTTTGTCGTGGCGACCTCGAAGGAAATGGATGCTGCCGCCATCGCGATCAACGAGCAGCGCTACGCGCCCAATTTGCGGAACGTCGCTTCGACCGACGAATTTGGCGGGGTGTCCGAAGGGAGCGTCGGCGAGTTCCTGAAGCTCATGCCGAGCATCAATATTGAGTATGGCGGGGGCAACGCGCGGGAGATTTCGATCAACGGGGCGCCCTCGGGCAGTGTTCCCGTGACAATCGGGGGCTTCGACATGGCGAGCGCCGGCGGCTTCACCACGGGCAACGGCAACAATCGCGCGGTGGAACTCGACACGGTGGCGCTCAACAACCTCGCGCGCGTCGAGGTCTTGCATTCGCCCACTCCAGAATCTCCCGGCTCCGCCCTGGCCGGCTCGGTCAACCTCGTGCCGCGCAGCTCCTTTTCGCGCTCCCGTCCGGAGTTCAACCTCAGTGCCTATGTGCTCATGCGGGATGACGAGCGCGGCATCCACATGGCTCCCGGTCCGCGGGATCACCCGACCCGCCGCGTTCATCCCGGCTTCGATTTCTCCTACGTCAAACCGGTGAACAAGAATTTCGGTTACACGCTTTCGGGTGGTACGTCGGAGCAGTACGGCAGCGAGCGGGACAACCAGAATTTCTGGCGCGGCGTGCGCACTGCGACCAATGGAGGCGCGTTTCCCGCCACGACGTTTGATCGTCCCTATATGACGGAGTTCTCGGTAAGGGACACGTGGAAGGACAGCCGGCGCAATTCCCTCGGCGGTACCGTGGACTGGAAGTTCACCCCCGACGACCGGATCAACTTTTCGTTTCAATACGGCTCCTTCGATGTCTACATCCAAGGACGCGTCCTGCAGTTCAACGTCAACCGCGTGCTGCCGGGTGACTTCAGCGCCACGTCGACGCGCGGCTTCGCGGGGGCGGGCAGCATCACGATCGCCACCAACGGGCGCGTGGCCAACTCCTACAACTACATGCCGACGCTCCGGTGGGATCACGACGGCCGGATCTGGAAGGCGGAGGCGGGCCTGGGGCACGGCCGGGCCTTCACGCGTTTTAAGGACATGGACATCGGGCAGTTTTCGACGACCAACGTGCAGCGCACCGGGGTGACGGTGTCGTTTGACGGCATCACGACCCTGCGGCCGGCCGTGATTACGGTGACGGAGGGCACGACGGGCGCGCCGGTGGATCCCTACAACCTCGGCAGTTACACGCTGACCAACGCGGCCGGCTCGCCCCTGCACGTCGATGACCTGCGGCGGACCACCTATGCCAACGTGCGCCGTGATTTTTCCGGGCGCGTGCCGTTCACGCTGAAGGGAGGCTTGGATCTCCGGCAGTCCGTGCACGATGCGCGGAACGGCGGGGGCGGCGCCTACGCGTTTGTCGGGCGGGACGGGCGGGCCACCACGACTCCGACCGCGGCCGGCAGCGACGACTCGGCGCTGCCTTTTTTGGATACGGGGGTTCTGGCGCGGCCGGGCTCGCAGGGATTTCCCAACATCCAGATGGTTTCCCCGGAGAAATTGCTCCGGTACTTCAAGGACAACCCGACCCAATTCACGCGCAATGAAGCCACGGCGTACCAGGCGGTGGTGAACACGTCGGGGGTCGCGCAGGAGATCATCTCCTCGGCGTTTGTCCGCGGCGACGTGCAGTTTTTCGAGCATCGACTGAAGCTCACGGGCGGGGGGCGCTTTGAGCAGACCAACATCCGGGCGCAGGGCGCGTTGAGCGACCCGGCGCGAAACGTGCAGCGCGGGCCCAATGGCCAGGCGCTGCGCGGTCCGACCGGCGCGGTCCTGCCGATCACCACCGATGCGCTGGAGGCGATCAAGCTCACCCGGATCGAGCGCGGTGCGCATGCCGAAAAGGAGTACCTCCGGTTTCTCCCTAATCTCAACGGGAGCTACAACCTGCGGGAAAACCTGATCGTTCGCGCGTCCTACTATTATTCGATCGGTCGGCCCGGCTACGAGCAATACAGCGGGGGCATCACGCTGCCAAACACCGACCTCGGTCCGCTTCCGACCAACCGGATTGGGGTCAACCACGTCGGCATCAAGCCGTGGAAGGCGAAGACGACGAAGCTGCGGCTGGAGCAGTACTTCGAGGGCGTGGGCGTGTTCTCGGTCGGGGCCTTCCGGCGCGACTTTGAAAATTTCTTCGGCGGCACGGTGTTTGACGCGACCCCGGAGTTTCTCGCGCTCTACGGTTTGGATCCTGGCACCTACGGCGACTATGAGGTTTCAACCAATCATAATATCCCCGGCGTCGTTCGCTTGGAGGGCCTGGAGTTCGAATACAAGCAGGCGCTCACCTTTCTGCCGGCTTGGGCCCGCGGGGTGCAGGTGTTCGCGAACGCGAACACGCTGCGGATGACCGGACCGAACACGGGGAGCTTTACGGGCGTCAAAGTGATCCCGCGCGCCGGCAACTGGGGCGTCAGCCTCACCCGCGAGAAATTCAACCTGCGCGTGAACTGGACCTACAGCAGCCGACAGCGCCGGGGACCCGGGCCGACCGGCCAGAGTATCGACCCCGACGTCTACAATTGGTTTGCCGCCCGCCTCGCCGCTGACGTCAAGGGAGAGTACTATTTTCACAAACGATTCGCGGCATTCTTCAATCTGCAGAATGTGAGCAACGAGCCCATCTTCATCTCGGAAATCGCGAGTCCGCGCACCCCGAACTACGCCCGCGTGGTGCGCCACTTCGAGCTCTCGTCGCTCTGGACCTTTGGCATCAAGGGGAAGTTCTAGGCGCGCGAAGCAAAGGGCGCATCTTATTTCTTGGACATGCGGAAAATGCCATCGACTAAAGTCCTGATGCCTCTGCCCCCGTCGCGGTTTCGATCCACGCGACGAGGGCGTCGCGTCCCCACTGTTCAACAATTGATTGCCCCTGCGGACCACTATAATGAGACGACCCGCCCTGACTTGGTCTGTTTCCTGATGCTTACATGAATCCAATTCATGGCCTCACTTTTGGCGGCGCCACTGCCGGGAGCTGGCGTCGCGCGCGCCTCTTGATTTCCAGCCTGATCGCGGTGCTGTCTGCCGCCGGGATGCGCGCGGCCGAAGTCGAGCGCGACCTGGCGGTGCCGATGCGGGATGGGGTCATCCTGCGCGCGCACGTCTTTCGGCCCGATGCGCCGGGCCCGTATCCGGTGCTGGTGCTGCGCACGCCGTACGGCAAGGGCACCCAGGCCGATGCGTATGTGAAGGCCGGGTACATCGTGGTGCTGCAGGACGCGCGGGGCCGCCACGCCTCCGATGGGGCCTACGAGTCCTTTTACCGCGCCGAGACGCACGACGCGATGGACGGCTACGATACGGTGGAATGGGCCGCAAAGCTGCGCGACTCCACCGGCAAGGTCGGCACGTTTGGTATTTCCTACGATGCGTTTCTGCAATGGCGGCTCGCGCCATTGCGTCCGCCGTCTTTGGTGGCGATGGCGGCAAGTTCCATCCCTCCTCGACTAACGGATTTGGAAGGACCGGGGACGATCCGCCCGGGGCGGCGCCTGAATTGGTTTTACAACACCATGAGCCCGGACATGCGCCAACGCTCGGCCGGCGTCGAGCCCCACACCTCAGCCGCGGCGAAGAAGCTCTGGGATGCCGGGGAAGATCAGCGCCTGATGAACTTCCTTCCCTGGCAGAATCTGCCCGACAGCGTGTGGGGCGATGAAGCCGATGGGGTGAAGGAGTGGCTCCGGCAGCCGCACCTCGAACCCTGGAAGCTGCTCGATGGCGTCCGCGAGGTGGCCGTGCCGAATTTGAACGTCGTCGGCTGGTACGATCACTGCAACGAATCCATCGAACTACACCAGGCGATCGTGCGGGAGGGCAAAACGGAAACGGCCCGCCAGGGCTCGCAGTTGATCATCGGGCCGTGGAGCCATGTGCCGCACGGCGCGAGGAAGCAGGGCGCGGTGGACTTTGGTGCCGAGGCCAGTGTCGATCTCGTGCAGGCGAAGATCCGCTGGTTCGACTATTGGATCAAGGGGGTGGCCAACGGCGTGAACCGGGATGCCGCCGTCCGGATCTTCGTCATGGGTGCGAACCGGTGGCGCGATGAACCCGGGTGGCCGCTGGCCCGCGCGCGGTCGCAGACCTTCTTCCTGGATAGCGCGGGGCACGCCAATACCCCGGCAGGCGACGGCCGGCTCGTGGCAGCGGCCCGCGCCGCCGCGGTCGATCGGTACCGCTACGACCCGAAGGATCCCGTGCCCACGCTCTGGTCGAAGGCGATGTACACGCAGCCCACCGACCAACAGCCACTCGCCCGGCGCGAGGACATCTTAACCTATCAAACCGCCCCGCTCGCCGAGCCGATGGAGGTAACCGGCAACGCCGAGGTCATCCTGTACGCCGACTCCTCGGCGCCCGACACCGATTTTTTTGTCCGACTCATCGACGTCGCTCCCGACGGCACCACCCGGGATGTCGCGATGGGCATGGTGCGCGCTCGTTATCGCGACGGGCTGGATCGGCCGAAGCTGCTCCGGCCGGGCGAGGTGATCGAGTTCAAAATCAGGCTGCGGCCGACCTCGAACGAGTTTCAGCGCGGCCATCGTATCAGGTTGGACGTGACCAGCTCCGATTTCCCCAACTACGACCGAAACCACAATACCGCCGCCGACCAGAACGCCGACGCGCGGCTCGTGACCGCCGAGCAGACTGTCCATCACGGCGCAACCCGGCCATCCCGGATCATTCTGCCGGTGATCCCGCACCAAACGCGGTGACATCCGCCGGTCCGGGGCAAAACGACTCCTCCCCACTCCATCCCATGAAAATCCTCGCTCGGTCTTGTTCGGTGGCAAGTCACCCCCGCGTGACCTGTTGGTTTCTCGCCGCCGTTCTCGCGGCACTTCCCTGTCTGGGACGGGCGCAAACCGCCTCGACCGGAACCATCGAAGGCCGGGTGATCAACCCGCGGAACGGTGAATATCTCGAGAACGCCCGCGTTTTCGTCGACGGTGCTCCGGGCCTTGAGACCTTTACGGACTCGAACGGCCAGTACCGTCTGGCCAACCTGCCGGCCGGCTCGGTCAAGCTGCGGGCCTCCTTCACCGGCATGAATGCGCCGATCGAAATCGTGACAGTCGCGGCTGGCGCCACCGTGCAACACTCCTTCAACCTCACCCCGGACGAGACGGTCAAACTCGGGCGTTTTGTCGTGGCGTCCTCGAAGGAAATGGACGCTGCCGCGATCGCGATCAACGAGCAGCGCTACGCGCCCAACATCAAGGCGGTCGCCTCGACCGACGAATTCGGCGGCGTGTCCGAGGGCAGTGTCGGGGAGTTCCTACGATTTATGCCCGGCATCGCGATGGATTACGGGAGCGGCGCCGCCCGTGAGATTTCGATCAACGGCGCGCCTTCCGCGAATGTTCCCGTGACGATCGATGGCTTCAGCTTGGCAACCTCGGGAGGCTTTACCACTGGGGCGGGCAACGATCGGCCCGTCGAGGTCGACACCATGGTCGCGTTGAACAACCTGTCGCGCATCGAGGTGCTGCATTCCCCCACCCCGGAATCGCCGGGTTCGGCCCTCGCCGGGTCGGTCAACCTCGTCCCGCGCAGTTCGTTTTCACAGATTCGCCCGGCGTTTAACGGCAGCGTCAAACTCCTGATGCGCGACAACGATCGTAGTTTCAACCGGACCCCCGGTCCGCTCGAGAAAGACACCCGCAAGGTCAATCCGGCCTTCGACTTCTCGTACGTGAATCCCGTCAGCAAGCGTTTTGGCTTCACGCTGGCGGGCGGCTACTCGAAGCAATACTTTCACCAGGAGGGCGGACCGGGCCAGGCGAGTTTCTGGGCGGGCGCCAACCTGGCCACCAACGGCGGCACCCTGCCCGATACCACGCCGCAAAATCCCTATCTGGCCGCCTTCATGCTGCGGGACGCGTGGACCACGTTTCAGCGCCATTCGTTTGGCAGCACCATTGACCTCAAGTTCGCCGAGAACGACCGACTCACGTTTTCGTTTCAATACGCCGCCACGTTTGCGCAAAACATGATCCGGCAGCTCCGGTTCAACGTGAATCGTGTGCTCCCGGGAGATTTCAGTCCCGCATCCACCCGCGGCTTTCCCAGCGCGGGCAATCTGGTGTTGAGCAGCAACGGACGTCTCGCCAATGCCTGGAACTACATGCCAACCCTGGTCTGGCGCCACGACGGGCCGATCTGGAAGGCGGAGGCGGGCGCCGGCACCTCGCGGGCGTTTACGCGTTTTCGGGAGATGAGTGTCAGCCGGTTTGGCAACACCTCCATCCAACGCTCCGGTGTGTCGGTGTCGTTCGCGGACAATACGCCCCTGCGGCCCAACCAGATCACGGTTGCCGACGGATCCTCCGGCGCGCCCGTCGATCCCTATAACGCCGGCACCTACTCGGTGGTGAACGCGGGCACGATTCCGTTGATTGTCGATGACACCCAGCGCAGCGTCTACGCGAACCTGCGACGCGACCTGAACTGGCGCGTACCCTTCACGTTAAAGGGCGGCGTTGATGTCCGGCAGTCCGACCGCGATTCACGCCGCGATGATCAGACCGTTTCGTTTGTGGGGCGCGACGGCCGCGCCAGCACGACACCGGTCAACAATGACGACAGTGCGGCACCCTTCCTGGACGAAAGCATCTCCAAGCGGCCGGGCGCGTTTGGATTTCCGGCCATCCAGCAAATCTCCAACAAGAAACTCTTCGGAGACTTTTCCAGCAACCCGGGTCACTTCACCGTCAACGAAGCCGCCAACTACCAATCGAGCATCAGCAATTCCAGGTTCACGCGGGAAACCATCTCGTCCGCCTTCGGGCGCGGCGACCTGCATCTGTTCTCGCACCGGCTGAAACTCGTGGGTGGCGTGCGGGCCGAGCAGACCAATATCACAGGCGAGGGGCCGCTGAACGACCCGACGCGCAATCTCCGCCGCGACGCCAGCGGTCGGCCCCAGCCCATCACAACGAATGCGCTCGAAGCCGCCCGGCTCACCCGCATCGAGCGCGGCACGCACGCGGCCAAGGAGTATCTCCGCCTCTTTCCCAGCATCAACGCGAGTTTTAACCTCACGGAGAATCTCATCGCGCGCGCCGCCTTCTACACGTCGGTGGGACGGCCGAATTTCACCCAGTACGCCGGCGGCGTCACCCTGCCCAACGCCGAGGAGCCCCCCAGTCCGACCAACCGGATTGCGGTCAACCATGTCGGAATCAAGGCTTGGAGCGCCCGGACGACCAAGGTCCAGCTCGAGCACTATTTTGGCGGGGTGGGCCTGATCTCGTTCGGCGCCTTCCGGCGCGACTTTGAAAATTTCTTCGGCGCCATCGTCACGCGGGCGACGCCGGCGTTTCTCGCGCTTTACGATTTGGATCCCGCCACCTATGGCGACTACGACGTTTCCACCCAGTACAACCTCCAGGGCCTCGTGCGCATGGAGGGCCTGGAGTTCAGCTACAAGCAGGCCCTGACCTTCCTCCCGCACTGGGCGCGCGGATTCCAGGTGTTTGCCAATGGCAATACGCTGCGGGCCACGGGCGGAAACCTCAACAGCTTCACCGGCGTCAAGGTGCTCCCGCGCAGCGCCAGCGGCGGCGTCAGTTTCACCCGCGAGACCTACAATCTGCGCGTGAACTGGAACTACCAGAGCCGCCAGCGCCGCGGCCTTTTTGCCGCCGGCCGCGGCATCGATCCGAACACCTACAACTGGCTCGGCGAACGCCAGACCTTCGACATCAAGGGCGAGTATCATTTCAGCCGACGGTTTACGGCGTTTTTCGACCTGCAGAATATCACGGACGAACCGCTCAGCGTGCTGGAGATTTCCGGGCCGAACACCCCAAACTACGCGCGCAAGGTGGGTGAGCTGAAGGTCGGCTCGCTCTGGGCGTTCGGGATCAAAACCAAATTCTAGCCGGAGAGCTCTTTTCTAATGATAACCACCCGACGCACCGCAGAATTCTGGTCCCCTTGCCAAGGTGACGCCACCGATCTGGCGAGCCCGCTGGCACGCTTCACGGATGGGACCGTGGCCTTGCACCCACCGATGAGGCGCGCGCTTCGCCCGAAACCGCAGAAGCGTCCGCTGGCCATGGCCAGAGCATTCTGCGACACCCTTGCGACCATTGGACGTGTGACGCTTGTCACACTGTCACTCGCCGCGCCCATGGCCGCCGCCGAGATACCGGACCAACCGGCGTTTGTCGTGGATCCGCCGCTGTCGGCGGCCGAATCGCTGAAAAAGCTCCATCTGCCTGCGGGATTTGTCGCGGAGATCGTCGCCGCCGAACCCTTGGTGCTCGATCCGGTGTCCTTCGATGGGGACGACCGCGGTCGCTTGTGGGTCGCGGAAATGGCCGACTATCCGATGGGCATGGACGGCCGGGGCAAGCCCGGTGGCCGGATCCGAGTGCTCGAGGACACGGACCGCGATGGACGCTACGACCGCCAGACCGTGTTTGCGGAAGGCCTGAATTTTCCGAATGGCATCCTGGCCTGGCGCGACGGCGTGATCGTCACCGCCGCGCCCCATGTCATTTTCCTGCGCGATACCGATGGCGACGGCAAGGCGGACAAGCAGGGGATCCTCCTCAGCGGTCTGCAGGAGCGCAACCAGCAGCTCCGCGCGAACGGCCTGCGCTGGGGGCTCGACAACTGGGTCTATGTCGCCAGCGGCGGCCATCACGGTAAGTACGGCAGCAACACCCGGCTGAAGTCGACGCGGAGCGGCCAGGACGTGCTGGTCGGCGCGCGCGACTTTCGTTTCCGCCCCGATTCGGGCGAACTGGAGCCGCAAAGCGGGCCGACCCAGTTTGGCCGCAGCCGCGACAACTGGGGCCGCTGGTTCGGCACGCAGAATGCGCATCCACTCTGGCATTACGTCCTGGCGGAGCATTACCTGGCCCGCAATCCGCATTTTGGGGTGAACGAGACCCGCGTGCACCTCCTCACCTCTCCCTCCAGCCCGCCCGTCTATCCCGCGAGCGTGGAGCCGAATCGTTATCACGACTTTGGCTCGCTTGGGCATTACACCTCGGCCTGCAGCGGACTGATCTATCGCGACCGGCTGATGTTTGGGCCGGACCGCTACGACGCGCTCGTCTGCGAGCCGGTACATAACCTCGTGCAGCACCTGGTCCTGGCCGAGAACGGCGTCAGTTTTTCGGCGAAACAGGAACTCGACGGAGGGAAGTACGACTTTTTCGCCAGTGAAGACCGCTGGTGCCGGCCTGTGATGGTGCGCGAGAGCGCCGGCCGGCGCGCTGTGGATTGTGGACATAGATCGCTTTATGATCGAGCATCCGCCATGGCTGCCGCAGATGGGCAAGGAGGAATTGCTGCCGCACTATCGTCTCGGCGACGAGCGCGGACGCCTCTATCGCGTGAGCCGCACCGGGATGACCGCCTTCAAGCCGGTGCGTTTCGATCTGCTCGGCACGCCCGCTCTGGTCGCCGCGCTCGAGGCCACAAACGGCTGGTGCCGGGACAAGGCGCACCAGATTCTGCAATGGCGCGCCGACCCGGCCGCGCTGACCCGCTGCTGACCATGGCCGGACAAAGCCCAAATCCGCTCGCTCGGCTGCACGCGCTCTGCGTGCTGGACGGTTTGGGGAAACTTCCGCCCGCCGCGGTCATCCGTGCGCTGGGCGATGCGAGTCCCGCGATCCGCGAAAACGCCCTGCGCCTCGCCGAGACCCGCTTCACTCCGGACCTGCTCGCCGCGGCCGCGAGGCTCGCGAATGATCCGGACGCGAAGGTGCGGCTGCAACTCGCCTTCACGCTTGGGGCCAGCTTGGACGCAGTGGCGGGGAAAACGCTGGGACGTCTCCTCAGCGCGCACGCCGACGATCCGATGATGGTCGCGGCGGTGATGAGTCCCGCGACCCCGCACCTGCGCGCGCTGGTGGCGGCCGCGGCGAACCTCCGGTTGGATACGCTCACCGACGCGCTGCGCGCGACCGCGCTTGGTCTCAACGATCATGAGGCCATCGCGTCGCTGGTCGCGCCGATTTTTAGCACCAACGGCACCCGTTACTCGCCGGAAAAGCTCGGCTCGTTCGCACGTTTTTTGGAGCAGCTTCGGCAGAGCGGCAATACGCTCGACCAACTCCTCGGCGCTGCTGCGAGCGACGCACTCGGCCGGTTGCTGAGCCGGGCCGAGGCGATCACCGCGCAGGTCAGACTCACCGCCTCCGACGCCGCGGTTCCCGCCGGCGAACGGATCGCCGCCGCCGCCCTTCTCAGCCGCAGCCCCGCGCGGCAGGCCGAGGCGGTGCCGTTGCTCGCGGCGTGGCTCGATCCCAAGCACCCCACGGAGGATCAGGCGGCGGCGATTCGAGCTCTCAGCGCCATTGTTACTTCGGAGGTGCCCGCGGCGTTCGCGAAGGCGTGGCCCACGATGAGTCCCGGAACGCGCAAGCTCGCCCTCGGGGCGTGGATGGGCCGCGAGCCTTGGGCGTTCGACCTCGTCCGACGGCTTGAGCGCAAGGAACTGGCGGACTCCGCCATAGACACCACCGTGCGGGCCCGTTTGCTCAAGCACGACCCCAAGCGCATCAGCCAGCTCGCCGGCAGGGTCTTCGACGCGAGTTCCTCCGCCCGCCGCAAGGTCGTGGAGAGTTATCGTCCGGCCCTCGCGCTCCCCGGCGACCCCGGCAAGGGCCACCACGTGTTCACCGCGGTCTGTGCGGCGTGCCACCAACGCGGCCCGGATGGGCGCGACGTGGGCCCGGACTTGGTGTCCGTGGTCGATCATCAGCCGGAGAAACTGCTCGGCAGCATCCTCGATCCCAGCGCCGAAATTCAGCCCGGCTTCAACGCCTACACCTGCACGCTCAACCCCGGCGAACAAATCTATGGCCTGCTCGCCTCCGAGAGCGCGACCAGTGTCGCGATGAAACTTGTCGATGGCACGATCCGGACCGTGCGGCGCAACGAGATCGCCACGCTCCAGAGCCACGATGTTTCCCTCATGCCCGAGGGCCTCGAAGGGGCAGTTGATCGCCAAGCCATGGCCGATCTCATCGCCTATCTGCGCCAGCACCTCACGGGTGGCAGCAGGTAAACTCAGCCCATCGGGTATCCGGAACAACAATACACTCAAGCCAGCTAGGCTTGCTGCCGGCCCACTCCCCAAAAACCATGAAAACCCTCACCCCTCGCAGGCGCACGCGATTTTCGCTCACCGGGTTCTTTATCCTCACCTCGCTCGTTTCCGTCGGGACGCTTCAGGCCCAATCCCCAGGTGGAACCATCGTGGGACGGGTGGTCGAAGCGGAGAAAGGCGGCTATCTGGAGCGGGTCCGGTTGACGATCGAAGGGACGTCGCGCGAGGCCTTCACCGATTCGGACGGCAACTACCGCTTCAGCACAGTTCCGGCGGGCGAGGTCAGACTGAAGGCATTCTATACCGGCCTGACGGCGCGCGTTGACACCGTTCAGATCGTCGCGGGGCAGATCGCCCGGCACGACATCGCCCTGGTCAGTGTCGGTCGCCCAACGGCTCTCGACGGCAGCGTGGTCAAACTCGATCGGTTTGTGGTCGCCACGTCGAAGGAGATGGAGGGCGCCGCGTTTGCGATTAACGAGCAGCGCTTCGCCCCGAATATTAAGAATGTCGTTTCGACCGACGAGTTCGGTTCGGTCGCCGAGGGCAACGTGGCCGACTTCATGAAATTTTTGCCGGGCCTCACCGTCGACCATTCCGGGGGCAACTCCCGCTACATTTCCCTCAACGGCGTGCCCTCTGATAATGTGCCGGTGACCGTAGACGGTTTCAGTCTTGCCAGTGTCGGCGGCGAGGTCGGCACCGGTAGGTCGGTTCAGGTTGATTTGATTTCACTCAACAATCTCTCCCGCATCGATGTCTCCCATTCGCCCACCCCCGAGTCGCCGGGTTCCGCGCTCGCCGGCTCCGTCAACATGGTTCCGCGCAGCGCGTTTGAGCGGACTCGCCCGGTTTTCAACGGCAGCGTCTACGTGATGATGCGCGACAACACGCGGGACTTTGGCAAAACGCCGGGCCCTCAGAAGCCCAGACGGAAGATCAATCCGGGTTTTGATTTCTCCTATGTCAATCCGCTAAACAAACGCTTCGGCCTCACGCTGTCGGGCGGCAATTCGACGCAATATTCGCCCCAGGACAACGGCTCGAACGTCTGGCGCGGGGTTGCCGCAGCCACCAATGGCGGCACCTTTCCGAACACCACCCCGGACAAACCCTACCTCACCAGCTATACGGTGCAGGACGCGCCCAAGCTCACCCAACGCAATTCATTCGGGGTGTCGCTCGACTACAAGCTGACCGAGAACGATCGGATCACGCTCGGCTTGCAGTATTCATCCTTCGACGTGGAATTTATGGTCACGTCGCTGGGGTTCACCGTGAACCAGGTGGCCGTCGGAAGCTTCACCACGACGTCCACGCATGGCACCCGGGGGACGAGTTCAATCCAGATCAACAATGGAGTCAGAAACCGCTTCAATCGAACCTACATGCCGACGTTGTCGTGGCGGCATACGGGACCGGTGTGGAAGTCGGAGGCCGGACTCGGCCTCTCGCGGGCGACGGATCGGGACGACGGTCCGTCGTTTCGCACCGCCATCGCCAATCGCACCGGGGTGACCGTGTCGTTCGATGACATCTTCTATCTGCGTCCGGGAACGATCACCGTGACCGACGGAACCACTGGCGCTCCCGTCGATCCCTACCGGTTGGACAGTTACTCGCTGGCATCGACGACCTACGTCGCGAACAACCGATCCGATCTGCAACGTAGCTCTTTTGCCAATCTCCGCCGCGATTTCAACGGGCGCTGGCCGTTCACGCTCAAAGCGGGACTCGATTTGCGCCAGTCCGAGCGCGACAACCGCGATGGCTCATCGTCATTCACCTACAACGGCACCAATCGAAATGCCGCCCAGTTTCTCGACGAGAGCTACTCGCAGCGCGTGGCGCCGTTCGGGTTTCCCAAAATTGAGGCGATGAGCGGGGCCAAACTTTGGAGCGTCTATCAGCAGAACCCGTCCACCTTCACAATCAACGAGGACGCCCGGTACCGGTCCGGCGTCAGCGGTTCCAAACACGCCGAGGAGATTATTTCGTCCGCGTACCTCCGTGGCGATCTGCCATTGTTGGACAACCGCCTCAAGATCGTCGGGGGCGTCCGGGCCGAACAAACCAATGTCGACGCCCAGGGCCCGCTCACCGATCCTACGCGCAACGTCCAGCGCAACAGTGCCGGCGCGGCCATCCTTGGCCCCAACAGCCAACCGTTGCCCATCGCCACCAACGCACTCGAGGTGTCCAGGCTGACCTTCATCGACCGGGGTGGCCGGACCGAAAAGGAGTATCTGCGCCTCTTCCCCAGCCTGAACGCGAGCTACAATCTTCGCGAAAATCTCATCGTGCGCGCCGCCCATTCCACCTCAATCGGCCGGCCTGATTTCAATCAGTACGCTGGAGGGACCACGCTGCCCAATACGGAGAATCCCCCGGCGGCGAACAACCGGATTACGGTCAACAACCCCGGGATCAAGGCCTGGAGTGCCCGGACGACGAGTGCCCGGCTTGAGTATTATTTCGAGGGAGTCGGTCAGGTTTCGGTCGGGGCATTCCAGCGGGACTTCAAGAATTTCTTCGGTGGCACCGTCTTCAATGCCACGCCTGAATTCCTCGCCCTGAACGGGCTGGATCCGGCCATTTACGACGCCTACGACGTGTCGACGCAGCAAAACATCCAGAGCGCGGTCAAAATGACCGGCCTCGACGTCAACTACCGGCAGGCGCTCACGTTCCTGCCGTCGTGGGCGCGGGGCCTGCAGGTGTTCGCGAATGCCACCGCCCAGCGCGCCACGGGCGACGCCACCGCGAACTTCTCCGGCTACGTCCCGCGTGTCGGCAATTGGGGCATCAGCCTCACGCGGGAGAAATTCAGCGTGCGCACGAATTGGAACTACCGTGGCCGGCAACGACTGGGCGCGGTGGCAAACGGGTTGAGCATCGAGCCCGGAACCTACAGCTGGGGGTCGAAACGGCTGGCGGTGGATGTCCTGGGCGAATGCTTTTTTCTCAAGCGTTTCGCGGTGTTTGCGAATCTCCGAAATTCGACCGACGCCACGGTGGACACCAAGATTTTCGGCCCCAGCACGCCGGCCCACGCCAATTTCAGCCGGCGGATTGATTACGCGTCGCTTTGGACCTTCGGTGTGAAAGGAACGTTTTAAACCATGAAACCTCCGCTTGTCACCTTCCTGGCTTTCCTGGCCGCCAGCCTGCCGTCCGCCGTGACCGCGCAGAGCCGACCGAGCGAAAAGCCCAACCTCATTCTCATCCTCTGCGACAATCTCGGCTACGGCGATACCGCGCCGTTTGGCTCGAATCTGCACCGGACCCCGAACCTCGAGCGGATGGCGCGGGAGGGCATGAAGCTGACGCACCTCTATTCGGCCAGCGGCGTCTGCACGCCGTCGCGGGCGGCGTTGATGACCGGCTTGTATCCCAAACGGGTGGGCCTGCACATGAACGCCACGGGCGGCCCGGTCCTGCATCCCGTTTCCCCGATTGGACTCAATCCCGACGAAGTGACCGTCGCGGAAGTCCTGAAGGAGCGGGGATACGCCACCGGCATCATTGGCAAATGGCATTTGGGCGACCAGCCGGATTTCCTCCCGACCCGGCAGGGCTTCGATTCGTATTGGGGTATCCCCTACAGCGACGACATGACGCCGCGGCCCGGCAGTCCGAATCCACCGTTGCCGCTGATGCGCAACGAAACGGTCATCGAGGCGCCCGTGGACCGGAACGAACTCACGCGTCGGGAAACGGAGGAGGCGATTCGCTTCATCCGGCAGCACAAGGAACGGCCGTTTTTTCTTTATATTCCGCAGGCCATGCCCGGCAGCACGACGGCGCCGTTCGCCAGCGCGGCCTTTCGCGGCAAGTCGAAGAACGGCCCGTGGGGCGATGCGGTCGAGGAACTCGACTGGTCGGTCGGCGAAATTCTGGGCGCCCTGCAGCGCGAGGGACTCGATGACCGGACCCTGGTCATCTGGACCTCGGACAACGGCGCCCCGCGCCGGGATCCCGCGCAGGGCAGCAACCTGCCCCTGGGTGGTTGGGGCTACTCAACGGCGGAGGGCGGCATGCGGGTGCCCGGCATCGCGCGCTGGCCGAAGCAAATCCCGGCCGGCACCGTTTCCGCGGAGCTGATCACGCTGATGGACATGCTGCCCACCTTCGCCTTTCTTGCGGGGGCAAACCGCAGCGGACCTAGACCGTTCGACGGGAAGAACATCTGGCCGATCCTGGCCGGCCGGCCGGACGCACGTTCACCGCACAAGGCATTTTACTACTATTACCTCGATCAGTTGCAGGCCGTGCGCTCGGGGCCGTGGAAGCTCTGCCTCCCCCTTTCACGGCGGCGGACCTTCGGGAAAGTGGAGAACGTGCCGCTCCGGCTCTACGACGTGATCCAGGATCCGGCCGAAGCCCGCGACGTCGCCGCCGCCCATCCGGACGTCGTGCGCGCCCTCGAGGCCCTCGCCGCCGAGGCGCGGCGGGACATCGGTGACGCGGACCAGCCTGGAGTCGGGCAACGGCCGCCTGGGCGCGTGGCCAATCCGCAGCCGGTGCTCCTGCGGCCGAGAGAAGCCGGAAGGTAGAACCAATAAATTAATACGCCCATGTATTCCCGAAGGTCCGCCTTTCGCCTCCTCTGCCGTTGCCTCCTCCTGAGCGGCCTCGCCCATGGTGCCGCCGGTGCCGCCGGCGCCGCCCGGCCCAACATCCTCTGGATCACGAGCGAAGACAACAGCCCGTACCTGGGCTGCTACGGCGACCCCAACGCCGAGACGCCGAATCTCGACCGGCTGGCCGCCGAAGGGGTGCGCTACCGCCAGGCGTTCGCCAACGCGCCCGTGTGCTCTACCGCGCGCAGTACGCTGATCACGGGCATGTACGCGACTTCGCTGGGGGTGCAGCATCACCGCAGCCGCGTGGCCATCCCCGCCGCGTTCAAGCTGTATCCGACGTATCTCCGTGCGGCGGGCTACTATTGCACCAACAATCCCAAGACGGACTACAATTTGAAGAACGCCGGCCAGCCCTGGGATGAAAGCGGCGCCGGGGCGCACTATCGCAAACGGGCGCCGGGGCAGCCCTTCTTTGCCATCTTCAATCTCACCAGCAGCCATGAAAGCCTCGTCGCGCCCAAGGCCGGCAAGACCGCCTTTCGCGTCCCGGTCGGGCGCATCGTCCTGCCGCCGTATCATCCCGACACCCCCGTCATCCGCCGCGACTGGGCGAACTACTACGATCAGGTGACGAAGATGGACCGCGAGGTGGGCGCCGTCCTGACCGAGCTGGAGCGGGAGGGTTTGGCCGATGACACGATTATCTTCTATTGCAGCGATCACGGTGGAGCGCTTCCCGGGGGCAAGCGCAGCATCCACGAGTCCGGTACTCGGATACCGTTCATCGTCCGTTTTCCTGAGAAATGGCAGCACCTGGCGCCGGCTGCCCGCGGCGCCTGGGTCGAACGGCCGATCTCGCTCGTCGACATGCCTCCGACCATTTTCAGCCTGTGCGGCGTGCCGATTCCGGCCCACTACGACGGCGTGCCCTTTCTCGGCGTCAGCCAGCAACCGCCCCCCGGTTTCGTCTACCTGTTCCGCGACCGGATGGGTGAACGGCACGATGCGTCCCGGGCGATCCGCGATCCGGAATTCCGCTACGTGCGCAATTACGCGCCCCACCGCCCGTGGGGCCAGCATTGCCAGTACGCGCACGAACTGCAGCCGTCGATGCGCTCCTGGTTCGCCGAGTTCGAGGCCGGCCGCTGCAATGACGCGCAAGCCGCCTACTGGCGCCCCCGGCAACCGGAGGAGCTTTATGAACTCGCCCGCGATCCCTTTGAAACCCGCAATCTTGCCGTGGTCCCCGCTCAGGCCGCGCGGCTCGGCGAGATGCGCGCAAAGCTGCACGCCCAGATCATTCGCAGGCGCGACACGGGGTTCATTCCCGAGGGGATGTTCGACCGCCTCGCCGGCCAAAAGACCCTCTACGACTATGCGCACAGCGACTCGTATCCGATTGAGGCGATCGTGACCCTTGCCGAGCAGGCGAGTTCGTACGACGAGAAATTCCTGCCCGACCTCCGCACCGCCCTGGAGAATGGCAATCCCGTCATCCGTTACTGGGGGGCGACCGGCTGCCTGATCCTGCGGGGAAAATCCGCCCCGGCCCGCGCTGCACTCCGCACGCTCCTCGATGACGACTGGCCCGATGTCCGCATCGTGGCGGCCGAAGCCCTGGGCTGGCACGGCGAACTCGACGCCGCCCTCGCCACCCTCGCCACCGCCGCCGCGAGTTCCGAGCCGTACGTCGCGATGGAAGCCCTCAACGCCCTCGACAATCTGCGCCTGGCCGGTGCCCCGTTGGCGCGGGTGCAGGCGCTCGTGCGCGGGCTGAAGCTCGATGATCCCGCGGTCCGCATTCAGGAGCACCTGCTGAGTTTAGAATAATTTTCACCTGCTCCACAGGCACACCCATCCTCCAAATCCATGATCCGTCACACTGTCGTCTTTCGTCTCAAGCATCCGCCCGGCTCGGCCCCCGAGCATGACTTCCTCCAGGCCGCGCGGCAACTTGCGCTCCTCCCGGGGGTGGAGCGCTTCGAGTGCCTGCGTCAAATCAGCGCCAAGAACCCGTTCACCTATGGCCTGTCGATGGAGTTCGCTGATGCGGCGGCCTACCAACGCTACAACGGACATCCCGAGCACACGCGTTTCGTCCACGAGCGGTGGCTGCCGGAGGTGGCTGACTTCATGGAAATCGATTACGCGCCGCTGGCCTGAACACATGAATCGCCTCCTCGTCTTCGTCACGCTGCTTGGCCTCGTCGGCTCCACCGGCGCGACCCCGGTCACGCCGAGGCCCAACGTGCTCTTCATCGCGGTGGATGATCTCCGGCCCGAGCTTGGCTGCTACGGCAAGACGCAGGTGCGCAGCCCGAACCTTGACCGGCTCGCGGCGCGCGCGGTGGTGTTCAATCGCGCCTATTGCCAATACGCATCCTGCTGTCCCTCCCGTTCGAGCCTATTGACCGGGATGCGGCCGGATGCGACTGGTGTTTTCGGCAACAACACGCACTTCCGGAAAAAATTGCCGGACGTGGTCACGTTGCCTCAGCTGTTCAAGGAGCACGGCTATGTCACCCGTTCGCTCGGCAAGATTTTTCACGGCGCGTTCGAGACGGCATATGTCGGCACCGCCTTTCACGACCCGCGATCATGGAGCGCGCCGGCCTGGCTGGGGTCGCCCCGCTATTATTTCACGCCGGCCGGCATCGAGGCGGCGCGGCAGGTGTACGGGCGGAAATTCAAGAAATCCGGCGCGGAGTTGGAGGGGTGGACGACCGAGTTCGTGCAGGCGCTCACGACCGAGGCGCCCGATGTACCGGACACCACCCTCTATGACGGACAGATGACAGAGCGCGCGATCGCGACGCTGGGGGAACTGAAAGGCCGGCCCTTCTTCCTCGCCGTGGGCTATACCAAGCCGCACCTGCCGTTTGTCGCGCCGAAGAAATATTGGGACCTCTACGACCGGGCGCGATTCGCACTGCCCGACCCCGCGAACGCGCCGAAGGATGCTCCGCCGGTCGCCCTGCCGCCGTGGGGAGAATTGCGCGGACAATACACGGACATTCCCCGGCAGGGTCCGCTATCCGAGGCGAAGACACGGGAACTGATCCACGGTTATCACGCCTGCGTCAGCTACGTTGACGCGCAGATCGGCCGGTTGCTGGGCGAACTCGATCGCCTCGATCTCCGGAAGAACACCATCATTGTCCTGTGGGGCGACCATGGCTGGCATCTCGGTGAGCAGAATCACTGGGCGAAACAGACCGCGTTCGAGCTGGCTGCGCGCGTGCCGCTTTTCGTCAGTGCGCCCGGACAAAAAAACGCCGGCGTGAAAACCGACGCTCTGGTCGAGTTTGTCGACGTCTACCCGACGCTGTGTGAACTGGCCGGTTTGCCGCTCCCGGAAAATCTGGAGGGGATTAGTTTCGTGCCGCTCCTCAACGCGCCGGACAAACCGTGGAAGACCGCCGCCTTCACCCAGGTGGTGCATGGCGCAGCCATGGGTGACTCGGTGCGCACCACGCGTTATCGTTTTACGCGCTGGCATCCCATCAAGACTCCCGGCGAAACGGCGGCGCTCGAACTCTACGATCTCGGCGCCGATCCCGCGGAGCGGGAAAACCTCGCCGCCCGCCCAGAGCACGCGGCGCTGGTGCGACAACTCACCGCCACGCTGGAGTCCGGCTGGCGCGGTGCGCGGCCCTGATTTCCAGATCCCAATTCCCGTCCTCTTTTCCCGCTTCATGAATCGCCTCCGTCTCCTCGTCCAAAAATTTGCGCGTAGGCATGATGACACTGGCCACACTCTCAACCGTGTAGCTTCGGCAAGGGTGCGTAACTCGGCGACTGATTCCTGCTACGCTGGTGGCGATGACAACGACCACCCCGATGACAGCGGTCCACCATTCCGAGCCGGCGGGTCTGCCATCGCTCGCCCGGCGTTTCATGACTTGGCCGGTGCACCCGGCCACGGGGGCAGCGCATTCCCCGGGAACTGTGGCCAGCGGGGGACCGCCGTGGCGCGGATCCACGGGATTAGTCCGACGGTCGCGGCGCTCAAACTCAATTATTACGATCGGCAACGCCGACTGCACAGCGGCCAGGCGTGCCGACGCGGGCGTCCTCCCGCCGCGGTCTTCGTCGAGGTGCCGTCGGTGCCGTCATCTTCCGGCGGCGGGGAGCGCGGCA
>CAMDOF010000100.1 GCA_945903465.1 Opitutus sp. GAS368 | reverse complement strand
TAATCTCCGGGCCAAGCGTGGTGCAAAATAGATTCATGCTTTCTCCGACCTCTGCGTGGTGTCCCGTCTCTGCGGTGCAACCTTCCGTGCAGGCGCCCCAGTCTTTGACACCGCAGAGACACGGCAAAAACACCGAGAATACCCAAGGCAGTTCAGCAAAAAAATGGGGGGCAGAAAAATCCCGGTCAGAGGTTGCAGAATTTTTCTGACCCCATCTTTCTGCCAAAAAGATGGGCGGTTTAAGCCCAAGCCCCAACCAGGCCGGAGGATGGGGGCATTATTCCTCTGTCCCCATTCCTCTTTCATACCGCGCGCTCCTCCCATTTATCATGAATCAATCTTCCGAGAATATCGTGACGTGCTCCATTGCAGGCTCGGCAAGCAATTTTACGCGAGTTTGAGGTCGGAAAAAATCGAAGATTTAGTCAAAAACGCCTGCCAGCGGCTAAGTTCAACCGACTTTTGGGGTCGATGACTGTTGAATGGGTCGGGGACTGTTTGGCGGGAGAGGGTCCGGGTGAGGGAAGTTAAGGAGAAGAAGAGGGCGTGGGGCGTCATCACGTGATGGTCGCTCTGCAGGCATTGAATCGAACGGCGGGGCGTAAAAATGCTGGACGGTGGGAACGGGTTGGTTTGGCCTGTTCAGGATGTATTCGAAGGCTTTTCGCGTTGACGCCGTGCGCTTGGTTTCGGCTGGGTCGGAGGAGAGGTGGTCTTGGGCTGGTGAGGGCGACTGGGGAGGGGCGGTTAATTTATGGGGGGGCGTTGTCGGATGATTTCTTATCGAATGAGGGGGCTGGTGCGGTTGCAGATTTTGGCGACGGCGGGTTTGGCGACGACCTACTTCGTGGGGTTGGCCTTAGCGACGCCGTACATTTCGTTTTTGGATTTAAGCGCCGACGTGAGTTTGGCGGTGTATTCGCTGCCGATTCTAGTGGCCTTGTTAGTGAGTGGCCGGTTTTGGGGTGACTATGTGTCCACGTTTCATGCGGTTACGAGGCAAGTGGCGTTGGCGGTTTCTGCCCGGCAGATCTTGTTGGTGGCGCTGATGATCTTTGGCCTCGTCGTCGCAACGAAGGACCGCTCGGTTAGCCGGCTATTTCTTGCTTTTTATTTGGTGACCTGCGCGGGGCTGCTGGTGGTGATCAATCGGTACCTGCCGCGTCTGCTGGCGCGGTTTGTGTTCAGGGGGAGTCAGCGGCTGAAGACGCTTTTGGTGGGACCGCGGAAGTTGCAGGAACGACTGGGACCTTGGTTGCGGCAGCAAAATAACTTGGGCATGGTGGTGGCGGGGGGTTTATCAGAGGACGTTCCCCCGGAGGGGACTGCGCAGCGGGGGTTTTGGCTTGGGCGACCTGCCGATTTCCTGGCAGTGCTGCGGGAGCGGGAGATTGGGCTGGTCGTTTTGCTGGGTTCATCGGGACGGGCGGAGACGGTTTTGGAGATCGTGGAGGGATGCCAAGCGGCGGGCGTGCGCTTGCTGATTTATCAGGATTATGCGGATGCGGCGCCGATTCCGATGATCCCGGTGGTGGACGCGCAGCATATCTTTCTTACGATGCACGAGGAACCGCTGGCGGACCCGGTGAACTGTTGGCTCAAGCGGGCTTTGGACATCGTGGTGGCGTTGCCGGTGGTGGTGCTCATTTTGCCGCCGTTATCGCTGATCGTCTGGGTGCTCCAAGCGCGGCAGGCGCCGGGGCCGTTGTTGTTCAGGAGAAATCGGGGAGGGGCCGGCGGTCGGGAATTTGCGATGTTGAAATATCGTTCGATGCGCACGGCGGAGCCGGACGAGAACTTGGAGGCGAGGCAAGCGAGACGGGGGGATGCGCGGATCTATCCCTTTGGGCACGTCTTAAGGAAGTACAGCTTGGATGAATTTCCGCAGTTTCTCAATGTGCTGTGGGGGGAGATGAGCTTGGTGGGTCCGCGCCCGCACTTGCCCGCGCATGATCGCGAGTTTAGTCTGGTCGCGAAAACGTATCGAACGCGGCAGCTCGTGAAGCCAGGGATAACCGGCTTGGCGCAAGTTTCTGGATTTCGGGGCGAAATCGATGATGCGGAGATGTTGCACCAGCGGGTCCAACTGGATGTCACTTATATAACGACATGGAGTTTCTGGTTGGATGTGTCGATTATCCTGAGAACGACGGGCCAGGTGGTCGCGCCGCCGAAAAGTGCGCGGTGAGTGGTTTGTTTTATAATACGCGGACTTGCGCGGCGGTGGGTAGGGGTCGCGCGAGCGAGGCGTGCTCGTTCGTGGTGGTTGGTGGTGGGGCGGAGCGGGTGGGGTGGTGGCGGCGCCGGATCGGTGGTCGTATCAAGGCGGGCCGAAACGGCGCGGACGGTGACGGCGGGGGCGGGCCTTTGGGTGAAAGGGCGATAGTGTTTAGCTCGGTGAAGGGGCGATTCATTCGCTATTTTTTCTGGGCGCTTTGGGGTTTGGTGGGGGGGGTGCGCGGGGAAGAGCGCGGGGCGGTGGCGAGGGTGGGCTGGAGTTTCGATACGGGGCTTTCGGTGGCGGCGGCGAAAGAATTGCTGGTTGAGCGAGCGCCGCGGCGCCCGCCGGAGGGCTCCTGGTTGCGGTTGCGCGGGATTGAGTTGGGCGATGCGGCGGTGGTTGAGCGGAATCGGGCTGATCTGGCGGGCTTGCGGGCGGCGGGCTTTCGGTTGGTGGTTTTTATGCGCTGGGGACCGGAGACATGGACCGGCGGGGTTCGCCGAGACTTTTTGGGGCATCGGCTCCCGTTGGATTTGCGGGACGGTTATGAGCGATGTGCTGGGCTGGCGAAGGCCTATGGGGATCTTGTGGATTTTTGGGAAATCGATAACGAGCCTGACTTGAGTTTTATCAATGAGAACGCGGAGACCTACGCGGCGTTTTTGAAGGCGTGTTATTTAGGCGTCGCGGCGGGGCGGGGGCGCGCGCTTGGGGCCGGCGGAAGGGCGGCGGAAGGGGGCGAAGGCACCGCGGTGTTGGTTAATCGAGGGGTGGGGTCGGCGGTGGCTGAGGAGGGACGGAGCGACGGGGCGAAGTTGCTTGGGGAGCGGCTGGTCGGGACTGGAGGGGGCGGCCCGAGGGTGAGCCAAGGGGGCGGGCGGTCGGGGGTTTTGATGGCGCCGCTGGGGCTGCCGGCGGGGCCTTATTTTCAAGCGTTGGTCGACAACGATGGGCTGCGCTACACGGATGGATTTAATTACCATTTTTACGGGTATGCCGAAGATTTTACGGGGATGTACTGGCAATGTGCAGAGGCGGTGCAGAGTGCGGTGGGGGCGTTTAACCGGAGTTGGCCGGTGGCGGTGGGAGCGGGTGGCGCGGTGCTGCGGACGAAGTTTTATCCGAGTGCGCAAGGCTGGTCATCGCAGCGGGTGGGAGGTTTTGAGGTGGCCGAGCAAGGCGGGGCGGGAGAGCGGGCCGCGCTGGTAGAGCGCCCGCGAGCGGGCGAGGAACCGTCGCTGGGAGGGGAGGGTCCGTGGTTGGTGTCGGATGGGGTGGTCGTTGAGGCGATTTCAGGAGGATGGCGGTTCCGAGTGGAGCGTTGGCCGGTCGCGGGGTCTGGGGCGCTGCGGGCGCCGGTGGTGGAATTGCCCTTGGCAGCAGGCTGGGCGCTGGGTGCGGGGGCGGTATTTTCGTTTCAATATCGTGGGGTGGCGCGCGGGGAGGCGGGTGTGGCCGCGACTGCGGACAGTGCGCTCGGGATGGATTTATCGCCGGCGGGAAATTCGGCGGGCACCTTCAGCTATGGGGTGGCGGGTGGGGCGCGCGGGGCGAGTGGGTCTGGGTCGGGCTGGCCGTGGCGGGAGACGTCCTCCGGATTTTCGGTGGGCACGGTGGAGGTGCCGTTTGAACCCGAGACGCGCTGGCCGGTGCGGGAGTTGCCGATTATGCTAACGGAGTACGGTTATGGATCCTTGGGGAAGCGGGCGCGGCACACCGAGGGAGGGCGAGAGAACCAGCGGCAGTTTTTTAAGTCGGTGAGCGCGCAGATTGCGGAGCTGGGGATTGAGGGGGCGATGGCTTTTTTGCTGAGTCCTTATCTGGAAATTGATCAGCAGGAGTTCGGGTTGTTGACGGACGCGGGGTCGGGTCCTCAGGCGGGGAGTGCGGGGAGTGCGGGGAGTCGTCGCTGGGGGGATTACGGCGTGAGCCCGGCGCTGGTGGTATTGCTCGAGCAGGCGGAGCGGTCGTTTCAGGTGAAACGGTGGAAGGTGGCGACGCCGGCGCCGACGTCGGTGGTGATCGACTTTGTGGCGGGGCGCGGGCTGGGCATGGCCAAGAGCTATGGTGGATATTTTTTGGAGGGGACCTATGGTCGGGAAGTTTTGGGCGAAGGTGAGTTGGTGGTCTATAATCTGGGGCTGGAGGCAAAGTCTGGGGCGTTGGTGCTGGGAGGGGAGGCGTGGAATTTTTTAGATGGGCAAAAGCGGCGGCCGCTCCGGCTTGAGCCCGGTGAGCGGCGGGTGGTGCCGGTGCGGGTGGGCTCCTCCCTGCAGCAATTTGTGGCGTCGCCGGTGGAGGCGTGGTTTATGCCGATGGCGTTAGATGGGGTTGCGCCCAAGTTTGAAAAGGGTTTTGAGCCGGCGGAGGGGAGGGTCGGCTCGGCGGGTCTGGGGAATGTTCCGGGGAGGGCGGAGGAGGTGCCGTTGCGGGTGGCGCCGATGCCGGCGGAAGGGGAGCCGCTGCACATGTTTGAGCCGTATTTCAGGACTGAGAACGGCAACCTCTACGAGGCGGGTGCGCGGTTGGTGCCGGTTGATGGCTGGCAGACGTATCACCAAGCGGCGGAAAACTTTGGTCCGGCTTTTTTTGGACGTCTGCATTTGCCGTGGAGATTTTTGGAGAACCGGCCGGTGTCGCTGGTCTTTCATTTTCACCCTGCGGCGTTTCCGGCGGTGTTTGAGGTAAGGCATGCTCAGGTGGCGCGTTTTGCGGCGCCGACGAAGGAGTGATTTCGAGCGGCCGCGGTCCGGGATGGTGGAGGGCGGTGGGGCGTTAAGGGCGGACGCGCGTGAGCATGCGTTGAGGGCGTGGCGAGCGGTGAGTGTGGCGAGGAGGGTACGTCATCTGGTTGCTGGATGGCGAGTGGTGCTCGATGGCTAACTGCTGGGAAAGGTTGGTGGAGAAGTGCCCCGGGTTGCGGGGTGAGCGCGAGGCGCGACTGGCCTGGCGACATTCTGCGGTGCAGCGGTTGTTGGGGGGTGCGGTGAATTGCGTGGGGCGGTCGCCCCTGGTCCGCGTGGCTCCCGCGGCACTGCTGGAAGCTGCGGATTATCGCGAAGGGCAACCGGTGTGGTCGTGGCGGGTTGGCTACTCACGACGGGGATCTGGCGAGTGGCGCGCGTCACGATATTTTCGGAAGTCGGTTTCTCAGTAAATGAGAGCAGCGCGCGACCTGACGGAGCCATCAGGACAGAAGAATAATCCCCCTTCTTCCGGCCGGTTTTGGTTTGGTCGGAAAATTTTTTATACCCCAAAACGGGTTCCTCGTTGTTTTCAGTGGCGGCAGTATCTGCGCTGGGTGGAGGTTGAATCGGCCGGTGCCGCCCATGACTGAACAACCGTGTGCTTGGCTATACAACCAGATGACTGGGACCGGAGCGCGCAAGAGGAGCGGAGGGCAATTCAAAAGTGTCATGGAATAGTAGATACACGCTGGAAGCATCTGATGCCACCGCGGGGGTGCTTCGCGCTATTCCCGTAAGCTTGTTTCATGATAAACGGGAGCAGTGACCGCCGATCTTTTAGCCAGAAGAATGGGGATAGAGGCATCGTGGCCCGCTCCTCCGGCTTGGTTGAGGGATTGAGCCCAAACCTCCCAGGCTTTTGGCAAAAAAATGACGACCATTAGGCCTGCCGACTGAGGCGGCGCAGGGAGGCCCTGTTTGCCGGGGGGGAAAATGCTCAAAGAATTTCGTTCCCCCGGGTCCTCCGCTTGCTTTGCCCTCTCCTACGCGGGCCCTAGCTTGGTTGAAAAATCTTCCTCCCAAAAAAAATCCGGCGCGCGCTTTAATCGTTTTTACACCCAGAGCCGGGACCCCCACGCGGAGGTCGGAGAAAACCTGAATCCATTTTTGCACCGCGTTTGGCGGGGAGATCATGGGATCGCTGCCGCCATCACTTAGAAAAACGGCCTCCGTTTTAAGGAAATAGTTCGGCGCAGAACACTTGGCGATATACGGGCGCGCTCGGCAAAGGCGACCGTGGGGTCGTCCAGCAATTGCGGGAGGAAATGGCGGTGCGCGTCGTCTTCCTCCTGGTGCGGGACGGGAGAATGTTGGGTGTGGGCACCTTGGACTCGGTCTTCCGCCAAGGGAGCTCGGTTTCGAGGATTCGATGATGAATAGTGAAGAGGGATGGCGCTTTGGCTTGGATGCGACGGGCGGTCTGCTATCGGTTTCCGATGTTATTTTTAGAAAGTGGGTGGGGACTTTGTGGTGGGCGTGAGGCGAGCCGGCGAAGCCGCGCGGGGACGCCATGAACATCACGGTTTGGGGCATTAATTACGCACCGGAGCAAACGGGGATCGCGCCCTACAACACGGCGCTATGCGAGTTTTTGCAGCGGCAAGGGCATACGGTGCGAATGGTGACGAGCTTTGCGTACTATCCGGCGTGGCAAAAACGTCCTGAAGACCGCGGGCGGCTATTTCGCACGGAGGAGGTGAACGGCGTGACGGTGGATCGTTGCTGGCACTACGTGCCGCGGCGGCCCGGCACGCTCAAGCGCATCCTGCATGAGGCCAGTTTTACGGGCGGCTCGTTGGTGCGGTTGCTGGGCTTGCCGCGTTCGGACGTAGTGGTGGTGGTGTCGCCGCCGTTGCTGCTGGGAGCGGCCGCATGGCTGCTGACGCGGATAAAAGCGGCGCCGGTGGTTTTTCATGTTCAGGATATGCAACCGGATGCGGCGCTCGGTTTGGGGATGCTCAAGCCGGGGGTATTTATGCGGCTGTTGTACGCGCTTGAATCTTTCGCTTACAAACGGGCGGCGCGAGTGTCGGCGATTAGTCGAGGGATGCTGGCGACGATGACGCTGAAAGGGGTGCCCGCGCGGAAACTGATATACTTCCCGAATGGGGTGGTGCTGCCCGAGGGGAAGCCTGGGGCGGGCGGATTTCGTGTGCGCCATGGGTTGGGATCAGGCGATTTTGTCGCGGTGTACTCGGGTAATCTTGGGGCAAAGCAAGGGTTGGAAGTGCTGGTGGAGGCGGCGAGGGCGATCACGGATCCGCGGATTCAGATTGTGATCTGCGGGGATGGGGTGATGCGTCCGCGCTTAGAAGCGCGCGTGAGGGAGCTGCGGTTGAACAACGTGCGCCTGCTGGAATTACAGAGTGAGGATCGTTATGTTGAAATGTTGGTGGCTGCGAATATCACGCTCGTGACCCAGCAGAGTGGATCGGGGGCCTTTTTCTTTCCGAGCAAACTGCTCCGGAGCCTAGCCTTGGCGCGCCCGGTCCTGACGGTGGCGGACGAGGCGAGTGAACTTGCCCGGGCGCTGGCGGAGGGCCGCTTTGGGGTAAACGTGGTGCCTGGGCGTGCGGAGGAACTGGCGCGGGTGCTGGAGGGGTTGGCGGCGGCGCCGGAACGATTGAGTGCGCTGGGGGAGGCGGGGAGGCGTTTTGTAGAGCAGTTTGAACAGGAGCGGGTGCTCGGCCGGTTTGCCGCCCAGCTGGCCGAGTTGGCCGCGACGGCGGGCGGCAGGAGGGGGTGAAGATCGCTCCCGCGTGCGTGGTTGGGTAGATGATTGACGCGCCGCGGCGCGGCGAGGCGCGGCGAGGCGAGGCGCGGCGCGGCGCGGAGGAGAGGCGAGGCGCGGCAGGGCGGCGAGGCGCGGCGAGGCGAGGCGAGGCGTGAAGGCTGCCAAGTGGTGGGGCTGTTCCTGAGCTGAGCGGGGGCTTTACGGTTTCTTTACAAAAAAAGTTTTGAGGACTCACGCTTGCTTAACGTTTAGGTGCGATAATTTTATTTATCGTGATGATCGCTTACTTTACTTCACTTTTGGTTCTGATGGAGAAGGTTTCGGCGCTATGCTGGGTTTGTTGTTTAAAGGTGGCGGGGCGGGCGGGCGGTCGGTCGGGGCGAGGCTGTGGGTGGGAGGCGTCGGTCGGGCGTCGGCGTGGTTGGGGCGCCAGGTTGAAGGGCGGAGGCGCCTTGGGCTTGGCGGTAGCGGTGCAGGCCCAGACGGGGACGATCCCGGTTTTACCAGCGACGCCGTCGAGTTATTCCGTGGTGCTGCCGGCTCACTTTAGTGTGCCGGTGATGGCGCAGCAGGACAACACGCCGAGCACGAACCCGTTGACGGATGCGGGGGCGACGTTGGGGCGGGTATTATTCTATGATAAGCGACTTTCGATTAACGATACGGTTTCCTGTTCGTCATGCCATCGGCGGGAGAATGGATTTAGTGATCCGCGCAAGGCGAGTCTCGGTTTTGCGGGTGGGGCGGGTGATCGGAATGCGATGGGCTTGACCAATGCGCGCTGGTACGAGCGGAGGTCCTTTTTCTGGGATGAGCGGGCGGCGACGTTGGAGGCGCAAGTCCTCCGGCCGATCCAGGATCCGGTGGAGATGGGCATGACGACGGCTGCCTTGGTGACGAAGTTGGAAGGGACGTCTTATTATGCGGGGCTTTTTTCAGCGGCCTTTGGATCGCCGGGAATTACGGTGGATCGCGTGAGTCGGGCCCTCGCGCAGTTCATTCGCTCGATCGTCTCGGTCAGCTCAAAATACGATCAAGGAGTGCCGCTGAATTTTAGTAATTTCGCAGCGGAAGAGGCGCTCGGCCGGCAGCTTTTTCTCGGGCAAGTGGGGCGGGCGACCTGCGCGGCCTGCCATGGCACCGATAGTTTTACGCCGACGCAGCGGATCAACAACAACGGTCTGGAAAATCCCTATTTGGACAAAGGGGTGGGGGCGTTGACAGGTTTGGCGCAGGACGAAGGTCTTTTTAAAGTGCCGACGCTCCGCAACATCGAGTTGACCGCGCCGTATATGCACGACGGGCGATTTTCGACGTTGGAGCAGGTGGTGGAGTTTTATAATTCGGGGGTCGTCGATCACCCGAATTTGTCACCGCCGCTGCGTTCGCCACCGCCGGTGCCGGGCTCGTTGCGGCTTAATTTTACGATAGCGCAAAAAACCGCCTTGGTCGCTTTTTTGAAAACGCTAACGGATCGTTCGGTGGTGGAGGCGGTGCGGTTTTCTGATCCATTCCCGGCGGAGGTCGCGCCGCAGATCACGCAGCAGCCGGTTGTCCAAATCGTTTCGGTGGGAGCGCGCGTGGTGCTGGCGGTGGTGGCGACCGGTGTGCCGAGCCCAAGCTTTCAGTGGTTCAAGAACGGGGTTGTGCGGGATGGAGAGGTCGCGGCGAATCTCACGCTGGCGGCGGCGGCGATGACGGATGCGGGGACGTATTCGGTGGTGGTTACGAATCGGGTGGGCAGTGCGACTTCGAGTCCGGCGACTGTGCAGGTGAACGCGGTGGTGGTGGCGTCCCCGGTGATCACGACGGCGCTGCAATCGCAGGCGGTGCCGCTGGGGACGCCCGTGATGTTATCGGTGGCGACCAGCGCGAGTGGGGTGAGCTACGAGTGGCGGAAGGAAGGCAAGGCGCTGGCGGGCTTTTCTGGGTCGAGCTACCTCATTCCAAATTTTGGGACAAACGATGTGGGCAGTTATACGGTCGTGGTGACGAACAGTGGCGGCAGCACCCAATCGGCACCAGCGGTTTTGGTAGTCTTGCCGAGTGGTTTCGTGGCGACGCACGGGTTGAACGTGCTGGGCGCAGGGCCGAGTGGCACGATCTCGGTGACCAACACGTTGGAATATCCGGGGGCAATAACGGGGTTGGGCTGGTCGGTATTATTGCCGGCGGGCTGGAGTTTTTTGAGCGACGCCGGAAACGTGGGGCAGACGCCGCCGGCGGTGGGACGGACGGATTTAATTGAGTGGGCGTGGAGTGGGGTTGCGAGCAGCCCGATGAGTTTTACTTACACGCTGAATGTACCGGTGGGAGATACGGGGGAGAAAACGCTGGTGGCGCTCTGTTATCTTCGAGGCGTTCCGGGGACGACGGGCGAGCTTCCAGTTTTAGTAAAGCCTGACCCCATAAAAATTAATTTGGGAGCGTTTCACTCGGCGGATACGGACCGGAACGGCCGGATTAGCCTGGTGGAATTGACGCGAGTGATTGAGCTTTTTAACACGCGGAACGGGACGGCGCGGACGGGGAGTTATGGGGTGGCGACGGGGAGTTCGGAGGATGGTTTTAGCGCGGACCAGACGAGGTCGTTGAATACGTTAGTGAGCCTGGCGAGATATCATTCGGCGGACGGCACGAGGGAAGGGTCGTTGAACCTAGCGAAGCTCACGCGGGTGATCGAACTTTACAACAGTCGCAGTGGGGTGGCGCGGACGGGGCAGTACCATGGGTTGAGAAGCGGGGAGGCTGTTTCGGAAGATGGGTTTAATCCGGGGCCCTGAGGGGGTGTCTGGTTGGACTGGGCGGGCGCGGTTTAGGGCGAGGAGCGGCCTGAACGTGGGAAAGTGGGTGAACGGTGATTTTGGCGGGAGGGGGGGGCGCGATCAGCGATTTGAATGGGCCGAGCCGAGGGCATCCGTCCGAAAGGTTCAGCCGCCTTTGATTTGCCGGGCAGTGGGGTGCGGTCCATCGAATAAACTAAGGCGACGGATCACCCTCGACGGTTTGGCGCTCGGAGCGGTGGGCGCTCGAGATCTCGTAACTGCTCAGGGTGGAAAAAGCTGACGGTGAACGCGCACGTTACGCGAAAAAAGCAGAATTTCATGCTGAGCTCGGACTGCGGAGGGAGGTTAGCCTTCGTCCCTGGAGGAAAGCAGGCTGGTTCAAGGCAGGGAGTTGGGTGGGGGGTGACCTCGCATTGATCCGGACTTTGCCGACCGAGCATAGCGAGTGGGGCCGGACGAGGATGTCGGCGAAAGTGGTCCGCACCGTCCGCTTTGCAGAAGGGGTGTCTCCTGACTCGGAGCCGCACAGGGGACTGTGCGGACCACTTTGGTCACCGCGCCAAAGGTGATAGGTGTTCGTGATGGCCGGGAATCGACCTGAGCAGTTACGAGATCTCAAGGGATAGGTGCTTGCTTGCCGGCAAAATTACGTCAGGTATTACCTTTATCGATCATTGAGCGAAGTGAAGGCGGGGAGGGGAGGGCGCGGAGGCGTCGCATCGAGTGGATCGAGGGTCGCTTGGGCTGGGGTAAGCGCACCTGCGAATCCAGCGAACGAAGTGGCGGGCGGTTTTTTTAGAAAAAGCGTCGTGTCTTACTATTAACCTTGAAGGTTGCGGGGCGACCTGCCAAGCGGGTAGCGCTATGGCGCGTATGCTGCGGTTGGAGTTCCCTGGAGCGATTTACCACGTGATCAATCGCGGAAATTATCGTGAGGACGTCTTCGCTCGCGAAGACGCGAAGGCGGCGTTCACCGAGTATTTGTTGGCGGCGTGCCAGCGGTTTGGTTGGCGGTTGCACGCGTTTGTCGCGTTGGAAAATCATTATCGTTTAGCGATCGAGACGCCGCAGGGAAACCTATCGGCAGGCATGCAGTGGCTACAATCGACGTTTGCCGGTCGTTTCAATCGGTTGCGAGGCGAGCGGGGCCATCTTTTTCAGGGGCGATTCAAGGCGCTGCTGGTGGAGGCAGGCCATCCGCTGGGGCAGGTCGCGCATGACATTCACCTAAGCCCCGCCAAGGCGGGTGTTGTCGCGATGGATGCGCTGGCGACGTATCGGTATTCAAGCTATTGGTACGGAATGCGACCGGAAGCGCGGTCGAGCTTTATGACGTTTGCGGCAGCCTTGGCTGAGGGTGGCGAGTTTCGTGATACGGAGGACGGCTGGCGGGCTTATGCGGATTATCTAGGCCGGCAAATGGCGGAGGGGTTGGCGGGTAAAAAATCGGGGGACGTCTCTTTGAGCGCTGGTTGGGCGATCGGCTCCGCGGCTTTTAAGCAGGAGCTGATCAAAAAGTTCATGGTATGGTCGGAGTCGCGGGGCTGGCAAGACGTGGGCCTGGAAGAAGTCCGGATGGCGCGTTGGGCAGCGGTGCTGGCGCGGTGCCTAGCGGTATTGCCGGAGGAGGTGCGGGCGGGCGGGCGGAAATCAGCGCCGTGGAAAGTGGCGGTGGCTTCCCATTTGAAGGAGACGACCGATGCGCGTAATGGGTGGCTGGCGTCGCAGTTGGGGATGGGTTCGCCGATTTATGTGAGCAAGCACGTGGGTCTCCTGCTTCGCTCGCGATCGGGTGAGGCGCAGCAGTGGCTCGATTTCTTGCGGTTGAAATTGGTTGAGGTGGCGCCCGCGCTGGTGGGGGGGGATCGGAATGAGCGGGTGACGGGCGACTCCGCGGGGCCTCTTGAGCGGGCAGTGCGTTTGCCCGTGCGGCGCGCGTCGGTGCCGGCGCCGGCGCCGGCGGTCGCAACGGGCGAGAGGGGATTTGTGATTGATTTTACAGCGCAGGAGCGCGGCTAGCGGCGGGGGGGAGCAACGGGTTTGGGTTGGGAGGGAGCACGGATGGAGGGAATCCGCGGGTGGGGTGGGCGGGCGGAAGCCGGAGCTCATTTTTTGTAGGGTAGTCGGGTAGGTGGGCGCGGCGAGTCTGGCCAGGGGGGGGGCGGCCGGGCAGAAATGCCTCGGCTGAATTGGGTGGCCAGGGTGACTGGGCCTTGGAAAAAAGTGTGCGGTCGCGCTGAAAAATGAGGCGAGGGTCCGGGAGCGATTCTTGACGTTGTTGGGTGGGAGCGTTTTGTTTCTATTTTGACCATGCTTCCCCGCGCTTTGTTATTACGTCCTTTGTTATTGGGAGTATTTGTTGTGGCTGTGGCTCGGCCCAGCGGTGCCCAGTTGGCGGCGAAGTCGCCGTTTGTGGCGCCCTCGTCGGTCGCGATCGCGGCACCCTCGGTTGGGGCACCCTTGGAATTTCGCGGGTTCATTGAGACGGGGGCCGGAATGCAGTTTCGGGTTTTTGATCCGGCGAAGAAAATGGGCGCGTGGATCAAGTTGAATGAGCGCAACTCGGACATTGAGGTTCTTGCCAAGGCATACGACAGCGCGGGAAAAACGCTGACGATCGAGCACCAAGGTCGCTCTCTGACGCTGGCGGAGCGGGAGGCGAAAGTGGTGTCGTCAGGCGCAGCGGCGCAGGCGGTCCCGCCGCCGTCAGCGCCGGCGGTGCCGATGCCGAGCAACGTGCCGGCCGCGGTGACGCAGACGGTGGTGTTAAATCCGACGCCGGCGGACGAGCAGCGACGGCTGGAGGCGGTGGCCTCGGAAGTGGCGCGGCGGCGAGCGTTGCGAGAGCAAGCGACGCAACAAATTAGCCAAGGTCCGCCGGCGCCGCCGAGTGGGCCGCTCAATGGGGCTCGGCCGCGTTAGGCGCGCGGGTGGTGGCGGTCCGGGGTTTTGGCGCGGAATTTTTTTAGAAAAAATATTTCGTGCGCCCGAGTTGGCGGCGGTTAGCGTAGGATTTCCCTATGATGGCCGCGCCTTCCGCTTTGCATGATGCCACCGTGGCTTCGAATGGCACTTTGGTGCGGCGGTTGTGTGTGCTGGCGTGGCGCTATCGGCTGCATTGCCTGCAAGTGTTGTTAATTCAGCTGGTGCTTTTGACGATGGGGATGGTTGGGCTGACTCTGACGGGGGTGGGGATTGATTACATCAAGCATTGGGTGGATGGCACGCCGCTGGGCACCAATCGATGGCAACCGGATCTACCGGCGCAATGGTTGCCGTGGCAGGTGCTGGGTCTGCTGGCGGGCCTGATTTTAGGTTTGGCGATTGGCCGGGCGTTTTTGAATTATACGTACGCGGTCTCGATCAACCGACTGGTGCAGCAGCGATTGGTAGTCGATCTGCGCGGGGAAGTTTACGACAAGCTGCAGCGTCTGAGCTTCCGGTTTTTTGATGCGAACACGACCAGTTCGATTATTACGCGGGTGACGAGTGACGCGCAAAGTGTGCGGATGTTTGTCGATCAAGTGCTCATTCAGGGAGTGATCATGGTGATTTCGCTGACGATATATTTGATCTACATGGTGAATTTGAGTGTGAGCCTGACGCTGGCGTGTTTGGCCACGACGCCACTTTTAGCGGTGTTGTCGGCGTGGCACACGCGCCGGACGCAACCCGAGTATGCGCAAAATCGGACTCTAGTGGAAACGATGCTGCAGACTTTGGTGGAAGGGATTCAAGGGATAGCGGTGACGAAGGGATTGGGGCGTGAAGCGGAGGCGCGAGTGCGTTTTAACGCGGCCAACGATGCGGTGCTGACGCAGCAGGAGATTATATTTTGGCGGGTGAGTTTATTTTCTCCGGCGATTGGATTTTTGACGCGGATCAACATGATGGTGCTGCTGGGGTACGGCGGCTGGCTGGTGATGCAAGGTCGTTTGCCGCTGGGAACTGGGCTGATGGTTTTTGCAGGTTTGCTCGAGCAATTTTCGGGACAGGTTAACACGATTGCGACGATTGTTAATTCGGCGCAGCAATCGCTGATCGGTGCGCGTCGGGTTTTTGAGATTTTGGATGCGCCGGTGGAGGTAAAGAATGCGGCGGAGCCGGTGCGCCGGCCGAAGCTTCGTGGGGACGTTTTGTTTGAGAACGTGTCATTTGCGTATGATGGGCCGGCGGCGGTGTTGCGCGGCATCGATCTGCAGGTGCGAGCGGGGGAATGCGTGGCGATACTGGGGGCGACGGGTTCTGGCAAAAGTGCGTTAATGAGTTTGGTGCCGCGGTTTTTTGACCCGACGGCGGGGCGGGTCCTGATCGACGGGATCGACGCGCGGCAGCTTGATCTCGATGATTTGCGGCGAAACATCGGGTTGGTTTTTCAGGAGAGTTTTCTTTTTTCGAATACGATTGCGGCCAATATCGCCTTCGGTCACCCGGAGGCGACGCGGAGCCAGATTGAACGGGCGGCGCGGATCGCCGCGGCGCACGATTTTATCATGGAGCTGCCGATGGGCTACGACACGATCCTTGGTGAGAGTGGCAACAGTCTCTCGGGCGGCCAGCGCCAGCGCCTGGCGATTGCGCGGGCGGTGTTGCTGGAGCCGCCGATACTGTTGTTGGATGATCCGACGGCGGCGATTGACAGCGAGACTGAGCACGAAATTTTTTCGGCGCTGGATCAGGCGATCGCGGGCCGGACGACGTTTATCGTGGCGCATCGTCTGAGTACGCTGCGCCGCGCGGATTTTATCATTGTGCTGGCGGCCGGTCGCATTGTGCAGCGCGGGACGCACGAGCAGCTGATGCGTGAGCCGGGACCGTATCTCCAGGTGGCGAGTCTGCAGCTGGTTGACAACCGAGAATTGCAACAGCTGGGACTGGCGGGGGGGGCATGGTGAAGCCGGCCGAGCGGTTAATGGCGACGGCGCCGGAGATGGGTCTCGTCCGCCGCGTGCGGGCCGATGATGACGACGAGGTGTTGCAAAAGCCATTGGAGTGGGCGCTGATTCGCCGGCTTTTCACGTATGCGGCTCCCGTGCGGAAGAAGGTGACGGCGTTGAGCGTGATGACGGTGATTCGCTCGGCGCAGTTGCCGGCATTTGCATGGTTGACGGCGATGATCATCAACGGGCCGGTCTCGCGCGGGGATGTGGCGGGGCTTTGGTTAGGGGTGGGGGTCTATGGCCTGTTGGCGCTGTGGACGGATGGCATGTTTCATTTTCGGCAACGGTACGCCTTGGAGATTGGCGAGACGGTTGTGAACGGGCTGCGCGCCGCGGTTTTTGCGCAGGTGCAGCGGCAGCCGATGAGTTTTTTTAACCGGGTAAAAATTGGCCGGATCATTGGGCGGGTAACCAGTGACATTGAGGCCTTGCGGGTGGGGATTCAGGACGTGATTTTTGTGAGTGCGATTCAAGGGGGCCAAATGCTTTTTTCGGCGGTCGTGATGGCGTGGTCGGATCGGGTGCTTTTTTTGCTGGTGTTGGGGCTGGCGCCGGTTCTCTGGGTGATCAACCGGCATTTTCGGGTGAAGCTGAGTCATTATTCGCGGGCCGCGAGTGATAGTTTTAGTCGGGTCACGGCCACGCTGGCGGAGTCGGTCAACGGCATCCGGGTGACGCAACGGTTCGTGCGGCAAGAGACGAATGCGGGTTTGTTCCGGCATTTGCTGGCGGATCATTCGCGCTACAGCATTGCGCTGGCGCGGACCTCGGCGATTTTGACGCCGATTCTTGAGCTGAACAGCCAGTTTTTTGTGGCGGTGTTGTTAATGTTTGGCGGCTGGCGGGTATTTCATGGTGAGATGGAAGTCGGAGCGCTCATCACGTTTTTTTTATTGGCCAACCAGTTTTTTGCACCGATCGCGGTGATTGGGAATCAATACAATCAAGCGCTTGTGGCGATGGCGGGGGCGGAGCGGGTATTTGCGTTGATTGATACGCCGCTGGATTGGGAAGAAGCGGCGACGGCGAAGGCGCTGATTGATCCGCGGCGGGCGGCGAGTGGGGGCGCGGTCAGCGGGGTTAGCGTTGAGTTTCGGGGGGTGGATTTTGGCTATGACCCGAGCCGGTTGGTTTTGCAGGGCGTGAGTTTTAAGGTGGAGCCTGGGCAGACGGTGGCGCTGGTGGGGCACACGGGAAGTGGCAAGAGCTCGATCATCAATTTGGTCGCGAAATTTTATCTCCCGACGGCCGGCGACATTTTGGTTGATGGTTGCGAGATTCGGGAGGTGACGGGGCACTCGTGGCATCGCCAGCTTGGGATGGTGGCGCAGCAAAATTTTCTTTTTAGCGGGACGGTGCTGGCCAATATTTTACTGGCACGACCGGATGCGACCGAGGTGGAGGTGCGGGCGGCTGCGACGACTTTAGATTGTATTGATATTTTGGATGCGTTGCCGCGTGGCCTGCAAACGGAAGTGGGGGAGCGGGGCGCGGCGCTCTCGGTGGGGCAGCGTCAATTGGTGTGCTTTACGCGAGCGCTGTTGGCGGATCCGCGGCTGGTTATTTTGGATGAGGCGACGAGTTCGATTGACGCGCTGACCGAGGCGCGGTTGCAGCGGGCGCTCGCGGCCTTGTTGCGTGGCCGGACCAGCTTTGTGGTGGCGCATCGGCTCAGCACGATTCGCCATGCGGATTGCGTATTCGTGCTGGACCGCGGTCGCATTATTGAGCGCGGTACGCACGCGGCGCTGCTGGCAGGAGGCGGGCACTATGCGGCGCTATATCGGCAATTTGTGCAGGTAGACGAGGGGGGGTGAGACAGGTTGTGGGGGGGGGTGGCGGGAGGCTTGGCGGACCGGCGTCGAGGCGGTGGCAGACTTCTCCTCTAGAAATTTAAAGATTTTTCTATGCAAACGCGTAAATTTCGCTCTAGAAGTGATCTGTTCTCAGAGGTAATCGTCTCAATCCCAAAAAATATTATGGCTAAAAAAGCTGCTCGTAAACCGAATGCTGCGTTCATGAAACCGGTCACGCCCGACGCTGCGCTTGCCGCGGTCGTTGGTTCGTCGCCCTTGCCCCGCACAGAGCTGACCAAGAAGCTCTGGGCCTATATCAAGAAAAATGGTCTGCAGGACAAGAAGGTCCGCACGCAGATTAACGCGGATGCTGCGCTGAAGGTGGTATTCGGCGGAAAGGCGAAGGTTTCGATGTTCGAGATGACGAAGCTCGTCTCGGGACACGTTTCCTGAGGAGCGGTTTAATTTTCAGAACTGGCCGCCGCAGGTATCTGCGGCGGCTTTTTTTATTTTAGCGAGAGGATGGGCGGCGGGTACGCTTTGAGCGGTCGGCGTCTGGGGGAAAGCGTAAGGTGCGTGGCCGGGAACGTTATTTCATCAGGCTGGCATTAAGGCGGCGGAAGGAAGCGGGCCGGCCTTGGTGACTGGACTGGTGAAGTCGGCGAGAGAGCGTCTGAGCCGTAAGTGTCGGTGGAGGCAGGGTAACAATTAATCGAGGAGAACCCCGTGGCCTGCTGGTTGAGTCGCTCGCGGCTAAGTATCCACAGCCGCTGGGTGGTTGGTCGCTTGCTGGCTTGAACGTTTCCCATCACGGAACGTTTCCCATCAGGCGTTGCTTTTCTTAGTAATTGTTAACTAGGGTTTAATTACCGGTTTTAGAATGCGTTTTAACTCTTTTAAAAAGTTTGGGATCGTGGGCACTTGGGGTATGGTGATTGTTGGCGGGCTGGGCGTTGGCAGTTGGAGTTATTTGCTGAAGGAACAGGCATTGCACGCTGAGTTAATTGAGGCGGTGAAGTCGGCGGCGGTGCGCTTTGATCGGAGCGAAGTGCGGGTGCTCAGTGGAAGCCGCCGTGATCTGACCGAACCGGGATTTATTGCGATCAAGTCGCGTTTAAGCGCGCTGGTGGGGAATGATCCGCGGGCGCGGTCAATGCTGATTTTTAGGGTGGGTTCTGCTTTGAGTAAGGGGACGGTTCTGGCGTATTCTTCGGGGTTGGGCATGCGGGATGAGCCGCAGCCCGGGGATACGTATTCAGCGGCGCTGACGTTACCGGGAGTGCGGCGCACCCTCGGCTTGGGTGGGCCGGCGAGCGATGGGCCGTGGCTGGGTGAAGTGGGCGCGCCGGTGATGGCATACGCGGTGATTGGCGGAACGCGAGAGGGAGGAGCTGGGGCGGCGGTGGTTGATGTTTTACGACTGGAGCGTGATGCCAGTGATTGGAGAGGTCTGCTCTGGCAGACCGGCGTGGCGGTGACGTTGGCTGGGTGGATGGTTCTCGGGCTCTTGGCTTGGGCTCTCCTCATGTTTTTTCGGCTGCGGGGGCAGCGTGAAGCCATCCGTAATCTTGCGGAGGCGCTGGAGCAGACGAGTTCGGCGCTAATGGTGGTCGCACGCGATTATAGTGTCGAATACGTCAACCGCGGCTTATGCGAGCAACTCGGGTACACGCGTCGCGAGCTCATTGGTCGGGACTGTCGAGATTTGCATTCGGCGGACAACGCGCCTGAGTTGCTGGCAGATATTTCCTCGACGCTGCGGGCGGGGCGTCCGTGGCGTGGGGAGTGGATCAACCAACGGTCGGGTGGCGATCGGTATCAGGCGCGAGGGGCGGTGGTCCCGGTGAATGGGCGCAATGGAGAGGTCTCGTGTTTTGTCGCAGTCTTTGAAGATATGACTGGGCAGATCGCGAAGGAGGGGCAGTTGAGGGATGCGCTGCAACTGGCGCGCGCGGCGGATCGAGCGAAAGGACAATTTCTTGCCACGATGAGCCATGAGGTGCGGACCCCGTTGAATGGGATTGCCGGTTTTTCGAGTCTTCTGTTGGAAACTTCGCTTTCGGATGAGCAGCGCGAGTATGTTGAGACGATTCGGATGAGTACGGACGCGCTCACGCAGTTGACGGGGGACATTCTGGATATTACGCGGATTGAGTCGGGTAATCTTGCGCTGGATCCAGTCGACTGCGACATCCGCGAATGTTTGGAGGATGTGCTCGATCTTTTTGCGACGAAGGCGGTCGAGAAGAAGATTGAGTTGGTGCATGAGATCGATCCTTTGATCCCGGCGACCCTGTCTTTGGATGTTGGCCGGCTCCGCCAGATTCTCGTTAACCTGATTGGCAACGCGGTGAAGTTTACGGTGGAAGGTGAAGTTTCTGTCTCGGTCCGGTTGGTCGCAGAAGCTGCGTTGACCGTCCAGAAATCGCTGACACCGCAGCCGCTTTGCCGTCTAGAGTGGACGGTGCGAGACACCGGAATCGGGATTGCGGAGCAGCATCACGGGAAGCTGTTCAAGCCGTTTTCACAAGTGGATGATTCGACCACTCGTCGTTTTGGTGGTACCGGGCTTGGCTTGGCGATCTGTCGAAATCTGGTTGAATTGATGGGGGGGGGGATACAGCTGGAAAGTCAAGCTGGGCAGGGAGCGACTTTTCGTTTTTCGGTGCAAGGGGTGGTGATCGCGCCTGCCCCTGCGAAGCTGAGTTTACAGGGTATGCGGTTGGGGTTGGTCGTGCAGTCGGGATCTTTGCGGGGTGAATTGCGCGGTATTTTGGAGAGTTGGTCAGTGGTTGTCACGGAGGTGGTGACGCTCAAACAGTTGGCGTCGGCATCGTGTGATTTTGCACTCGTGGAAGTGGCCGCGGGGAGGGAGGCCGAGTGGATCGGGCAGACGCCCCTCACGGAACTTACGTCGGATCGGGTCGTTGGCATCGTGCCGTTGTCGTTGCCGAGTGGGGTGCGGGCGGGATTACGGGAGCATTTTGGGTTTTTGGTGAATAAACCTGTGCATCATGGAGCGTTGTTCAATTTATTGGTAGCTTCGCGGGCGAGTGTCTCCCCATTCTTGACTGCGGTGGTCGCCCCGGTTCGTCTTGGGTTACGCGTCCTGGTGGTGGAGGATAACTTGGCGAACCAGCGCCTGATCCAGCGGGTGCTGCTGAGGCTGGGCTGCACGTCTCACTTGGCGGCAAACGGTCGGGAGGCGTTGGAGTATTTAGAGAGGTCTAGTGACGCGACGGATGTTGTCCTGCTAGATCTACACATGCCGGAGATGGATGGGATAACGGCTCTGAAGGAAATTCGCCGAGGGGCGGCCCGATCGATTTGGATCGTGGCTTTGACGGCGGACGTGCGCGTGTCGGCGCAGGAGGAGGGGATCGCGGCTGGCCTGAATGACTACCTGACCAAGCCGTTGGTTTTACCGGCGCTAGAAAGGGCTTTGCAGCGTTTTATCAACATGCGGTCGGCGCGGCTGATGGGGAAGGGGAGTTGACCGCGGCTGGACGAATCACGCGCGCAAGGCCGCGGTGATTTGGTTGCAGGAACGTTTAAGAATTTCGAGGCGGGCGAATCTTTTGTTATCGGCGGGGATGAGATGCCACGGTGCGTCGGGGCGGTGGGTCAACGCGAGCATGTCGCCGACGGCGATCTCGTAGGCGCGCCATTGTCGGCGGTTGCGCCAGTCCTCATCGTTAATTTTATGGCGTTTGTAGGTGGTGGTTTCGCGATGGCGGAAGCGGCGGAGTTGCTCCTGGGGGGAGAGATGGAGCCAGAATTTGAGTACGATGATGCCGTGGTTCGTCAGTTGGGTTTCGAATTCATTGAGTTCGTCGTAGGCGCGCCGCCATTCCGAGGAAGCGCAGAAACCCTCGATCCGCTCGACGAGCACGCGACCGTACCAGGATCGATCGTAGATGGTGACGCGGCCGGCTCTGGGCACATGGCGCCAGAATCGCCACAGGTAATGGTGGGCCTTTTCCTCGTCGGTGGGTTTGGCGATAGGGATGACGCGATAGTCGCGGGCATCGATGGCGCTGGTGAGGCGGCGGATGGCGCCGCCCTTGCCGGCGGCATCCCAGCCCTCGAAAACCCACACGATGGAGCGGCCCTGTTCGGCGGCGGCGCGGACGGCGTGGTTGAGGCGGCCCAGCCATTTATCGCGTTTGGCCTGGTAGGCGGATTCGGAGAGGTCTTGGTCGAGGGGTAGCGCGCGGAGTCGTTGCCGGCCGGAGGGGTGGAGCGGCACGATGGGGCGAGGGTGTGGGTGGTGGCGTTGGGGGGCGCGGGCTTGCTGGTGGGCATGGACGCGGGTGAGCAGGAGTTCGGCGACGGCAAGGTTACGAGAGCGGAGATCGGAGGCCTCGATGATGTTCCAGGGAGTGTTGGGCCGGTGGGTGGCGCGGCGCATTTGGGCGGAGAGCCTTGACCGCGTAGCGTACTCGCGGTGGTTTTTCCAGTCGTCGGCGGAGACGCGCCAGGCGGTGGCGGGATCATCCTCGAGATCGTGGAGGCGCTGGGCCTGATCTTCGGAGGAGAGTTGGAGCCAGACCTTGATGATCAAGGCGCCGTCGTCGGCGAGGAGGCCCTCGAAGTGACGCATATGCCGCAGGGTCTCGGCGAAGAGGGCGAGTTCGCGACGAGAGACGGGGTTTTGCTCGAGGGCATCCGCATGCCAGCCGCCTGCGTAGATGGCGATGCGGCCGCGGAGGGGGAGGGAACGCCAGTAGCGCCACATGAGTGGGCGCTCGCGCTCCTCGTCGCTGAGATCATGGAAGGCAAAGGTCTCAACTCCGCGGGGATCCAGCCAGCTGTTGAGCAGATTAACGACCTCGCCCTTGCCCGCGGCGTCGTCGCCAGCGATAATGAGCAGGATGGGGAAGGCGGCGGATTGGAGGCTGACCTGTAATTGAATCAGCTCCTCGCGGAGGGCGGGTAAGCGGGACTCGTAGACGCGTTTTGGCAGGGGCCGTTGGCGCGAAGATTTAGCCATGGCGGCGATGGTTTAGCTTTTGAGGAGGGAAGTCGAGTGGTGGGGTGTGACGATTTGTTGCTGGGTAAACGGATCTTTGAAAACGGTGCGTGGCAGAAAATGAATGGCGGCGCGGGGGGTGTTGCCGGTAGGGTGGAGGGTTTCTGATGTTAATGCACCGATCTGCTGAACGTACGCGCGCGCTAGGGATGCTGTTGGTGGCGAATTTTTTCTGGGGCCTGAGTTTCCCTGTGATTAAGGCGCTGATGTTTTTGCAGGCGCACCTTTTACCCGGGGTGGACCCTTGGTTTTTGACGGTTTACACGGTGGGGCCGCGCTTCGTACTGGCGACGTTGATTATGTTGGTGGTGAGTCGAGGTTGCTGGCGGGCGACGCAGCTCGAATGGCAGCAAGGTGTGATGATGGGGCTATTCGCGGCAGGCGGGATGTTGTTCCAAAACGACGGGCTGCAGTATACGGAGGCGAGTACGTCGGCATTTCTCACGCAGTTATATGCGATCCTGATTCCAGTATGGGTGGCGGTCGGGCTGCGTCGTAATCCGGGTGCGCGCGTTTGGATGTGTTGTGGATTAGTCCTCGCTGGGGTCGTGATCTTGGGGCGATTTAATTGGAGTCTGCTCCGTTTCGGCCGGGGCGAGTGGGAGACGCTCGTGAGCTCAGTCTTTTTTATGGTGCAGATTCTTACGCTCGGTCGCGCTGATTTTTATGAGAATCGCCCGGAACGTATTTCCTTCGTGATGTTTTTGACGCAGGCGATTATTTTGGGGGGATTAGTGGGCTACACGGCGCCGAATAGGGAGGCGCTCGTTTTGCCGTGGACCTCAGTGAGCTGGGTGGGCTTGACCGTGACGCTAACGGTTTTTTGCACGATCGGGGCGACCGTTTTGATGAACCGGTGGCAGCCGAAAATTACGACGATAGAAGCGGGCTTGATCTATTGTGCGGAGCCGATTTTCGGGTCGTTGCTGGCGTTATTTCTGCCGGCGTTATTTTCGGTTGGGATGGGAATTGCGTATGCGAACGAGGACGCGACCTGGAGGTTGCTCGTGGGGGGTGGGTTGATTACCCTGGCGAATATTTATCTGCAGTTCAGGCCGGCGGAGAAGCGTTAGGCGGTCGAGCAGTGAGTTAAATGGCGAGGGACGGGGATCTGTTGGGCGGCGAGCCGGCGCGGGCTGCCGCGGTTTTAAAAGAAGGCAGAGGCAAGTCTGCGGCCAATCCAGCCGCTGGCAGCTGGCCAAACAATTCAATCCTATCAATCGACTCCTCGCAAAGCCGGCCAAACGGCTTCTGACAGGCCAAGGCCAGCCGCCTGAACTAATGGTCCAACGGGGCAAATTCATCCGGGGAATCTGGCGGACTTAGCCGCTTGCAGGCGTTTTGGCTCGGTATTCGACTTTTTATGAAACTCAAACTCCCCAAGAATTGATTCCAGAGGCCTTGATTTCCTAAGTCCGACAGAATTCGAGGTGATCGGCCGCAACAGGGTGCCGCGGTGATGGGCACCGGCAGAGTCAGAAAATGGGGGCAGCAAAATGAACCCCCATATTTTACGCGCTCACTGGGGATCTTTCGCTCTAATTTAATGCTGATCGGTCCGCTCTCTGCCCAACGCGCTTTCTAGTGGAAGAGCCACCCTGCGGCTTTCTTTGGAGCGGGGTCGGCAGGGAATGGCCGGCTCGATCGAGTGGTGATTACAATTTTCTAGGTGGTGTCGTGAGCCGGTCTGGGTAACACGGGTTGGGGAGTCGCAAAGCGGGCGGCGGAGTCCCGCCGTGATCGTTGCGGGAAGATGCGCTGGGGAAGCCACCCGGATTCAAATAGGTCGTGAATTCGAGTCATGGGCTGATTTTGGAGGAGCGCGGTCGGAGGGTGCTTTGGTTCAAGGGAAAGCACCTATTTTTTAGAATTTACGACATTTTTTTTGACGAATTTTTATTTGATAGATAAGGCTTTTACCTCACTCACGGAAGGCCTCTGAGATTTTCGCCGACCGAGAAACTTTTTGGTAGAAACCCCGTCACCGAGTCTCTTTTTTAATATGCATTTAATAATTTCTAACGGCTGCGCTTCGCAGGTGCGGGGCGTAATTTTTCGTACCGGTTCGGATTGGGGCGACTGAGCCCGACGGTGGCGGCGGCGTCTTCGTGCGATCATGATCTGGACACGCGCGCGCAACGGGTCTTTGGGTTTCGAAGGATTTTGTGGGTTTGATGGCCGCGCGCGCCTCGGTGACACCCGAGCCGAGGACGGTCCACCTGAGGGAGAGATTTCAGGTGGGTGCCTTATGATTAACCTTAAATTTCTAGGGCGCTTGGCTCGGCCGAATGCCATTAATTTTTACCGTGCGCCAAGAAAAATTGGCAGCTGGCACCTCGGTGGGCTCTCGCTGGCCTTCGTCGCGATGGCGTGTTTGATCGTGGCGGCCTTGGATTTGGTGGCCCGCGAGGGGGTCGAACGAGAAGGCGCCGCTCTCGCGGTGGGAATTGATCGAGGTAATCTAGCTGACTCATTTTATGCGAATCGAGGGGGTGAAATTGGCTTCATTTCCGATGATATTGAGGACTTTGAGAAGATCGCGGCGGCCGCGGGGATCGACCGTAAAGTCATCATTTTGGTCCATACCAACGGAGGTCTGGCTCAAATCGCCCGTGCGCTGAAGGGTAGGTCACCGATCGACGCCATTCACCTCGTCACGCACGGTTCTGCTGGCAGGATCGTGTTGGGGGCTGAAATCTTGGACGGATCTTCAATTGAGTCTTTCGGAGGGTCGCTGGAAATCTTGCGAAGTGCACTCGCCCCACGCGGCAATTTGTTAATTTATGGATGCAGTGTGGCCGCGGGAGTCGAGGGGCTAGCTTTGGTGGAAAACCTCAGCCGATTACTCGGGCCGGGGGTGGCCGCGAATTCAAAAGTTACGGGTACGCTAGCTCGGGGTGGTGATACTCGGTTGGACGGTCGTTTTGGCCACGTGGAGACAGCGCCGCTGGGCTTCTCGGGCAACGCTACGGCTCTCACCAGTGTCGCTAGGTCAGACTTCTTTGGTCGGAGCAGATCTGGGTGCTTCTCGGGCAACGCTACGGCTCTCACCAGTGTCGCCAGCATCGGCAATCTCGGGGTGACCTTTGCGAATACTTCCTTTACCGGAGCCAATGCGACTGCGGTGACTGGTTATATGAGGGCGGATTTCGGGATCACTTTTGCCGACCCGGCTGTGAGTGCGTCGCCGACCATCACGATGACGCCCGGGACCTCCACCGACAATTTCACGTCGCAGGGCCCGTTGGCCGCAGACGTCAACCAGAGTGGGTCGTCGGGCATGCTCACGTTGAGCTACGAGAGCACAGGTGCGACGAGCTATGGTCCGAGCGCGCCGCCGCCGACGCTGCCAGGTGATTACGCCGTCACGGTATTCGTGGCCCTGTCCGGAATTTACAACGCGGCGTCGTCGAGTGCGACGGCCTTCACGATCGGAAAGCCGGCGCTGCCGATCAAGGCGAGCAACGACACGAATACGTACAGGGGAACCAAGACGGACGGAGCGGATTCGACGGCATTCACCAGCAGCGGTCTGGTCAGCTCGGAGACGATCGGTTCGGTGACGATCACGGCGAGCGGCGGCACGCTGGCCGGTGACGTGGTGGGGACGTACATGCTGACGCCGAGCGCGGTGCTGGGTGGCACGTTTAACGCGGCCAAATACACGATCAGCTACGCGATAAACCCCTCCCCACGCAAATCCAGTTTTCTAAAAGAGTCTGTCGGACTTAGCCGCTCGAAGGCGTTTGTGGCTCAATATTCGACTTTTTATTAACTCAAATTCGCAAATAATCGCTTCCTGAGGCCTTTTTTTTCTGAGTCCGACAGGCTGCTAGATCATCAATAAGTCTCGGCCTGCACTTTCGCTTCCACTTCCATGATTTCGACATCCACGGTCCCTCGCTTTCTTCCGGCTTGGCTGAATCTCCTCTTGGGTACGTTGTTCGCGTGCCTTGCCCCGCTGATTCCGAGTTCTTCGGCCGCGACGGTGTATTTTAACACCGTTTTCCTGGCCTCGGGCTCGTCCTACACGATCACGACCCAGAGCGTGACCGTGACCACGGCGATGCCCGCCTCCTCGTTCACTTTCACGTCGGAGAATCCCGCGTTGGTGTCCTTCAGCGGCAACAATGTCTCCGGCTATCTGAGGTACATTTCCGGGGGCGTGACCACTACGGTTGCGGGCGTGATTTCCCGCCAGAATAAGACCGGCAATACAAGCGATGCCTTTTACTTCGTGCAGTGCAACCTGACGAGTGGCTCGATTGTCCAGACATCCCCCACGGGCACGGCGTATTACCTGATTGTTCCGGGACGCTCCAACTCGAACACGCAACCCAACGCCACCTACGGCACGTCCTCGGACCCGATGGGCAACGCCTTGAATGATGTACTGACCAGCCAGAACAGCAGTCCCAAGATCAGCGTGGCTCTTTCGGGCCCCTCCCTCGGTGAGGCGGCCGGCTTCGCGGTCTTCGATATCACCCTCAGCACGGCTGCCGGCAGCACCGTGACCTTCACGCCGACCCTGTCCGCCTCGGGTTCCAGCCCGGCCACGATCGGCACCGATACCGCATCGACGCTCGCGGTCTCCTTTAATGGCGGCACGACCTGGGCGTCCGCACCCGCCGGGGTTTCTATGTCAGCCGGCGTCACCTCAGTGAAGCTGCGCGTAGCGATCGTCGACGACCTGCTCGTCGAGTCCGGCGAGACATTCACCGTGTCGACCGGCACGGTGACAGGCGGCGGCGTCCTGAACAGTAGCGGAACGTTTGCCACCGTCACGATCGTCGACAACGACTCGGCCAACACGGCTCCGGTCGCCACGCCGCAGTCCGTCACCACCCCAGCCAACACCGCGCTGCCGATCCTCCTTTCGGGCACCGATGCCGACGGCAACGCCCTCACCGCCAGCGTTGTTTCGGGCCCGTCGAACGGCGCCCTCAGCGGTACCGCCCCCAACGTTACCTACACCCCGTCGCTGAACTACATCGGCGCCGACACCTTCACGTTCAAGGTCAACGACGGCACCGTCGACTCCAGCGCGGCGACCGTCTCGATCACCGTCCAGCGGATCACGCCGACGATCACGGTGACGCCCGGGACCTACACCTATTCGGGGAGCGGGCAAGGCCCAGTGGACGGTGATGTAAACCGGGGCGGATCGACAGGAGCGATCACGCTGAGCTACGTGGGCACGGGCGGGACGACCTATGCGGCGAGTGCGACGCCGCCGACGGCCGCGGGTAGTTACACGGTGACGGCATCGGTCGCGGCGGATGCGACGTTCAACGCGGCGAGTTCGAGTGCGACGGCATTTACCATTGATAAAAAAGCGGCTTCAGTGACGGCGAACGCGGCGGGCAAGGCCTTCGGGGCGATTGATCCGGCGCTGACGGGCACGCTGAGCGGATTTATCGCTGGGGATAATGTGACGGCGAGCTACAGCCGCACGGTGGGCGAGACGGTGGGGGGCAGTCCTTACACGATTAGTGCGACGCTCTCGCCGGCGGGCGCGCTGGTAAATTAC
>CAMDOF010000099.1 GCA_945903465.1 Opitutus sp. GAS368 | reverse complement strand
GTTTCTTCCCGTCGGGGCCAAAACTTGTTTTGGTGGGGGGTTCCCATGCTGCAGGGGCGACAAGAGTGTCGCCCATCCGACGGACCGGCGACACTCCTGTCGCCGATGGTGGCCACGAAGGCGTGCTTCGCTCCCCCACCACCCACCCTCTCGCGCTCCCATGAAACAGCTTCTGCAAGTCGTTGATGGGAAAAGAAAGCTGTTTCTTTCCGTCGGGGCCAAAATTTGTTTTGGTGGGGAGGCGCCCAGCAAGGCCGCTCAAGGCACCGCGCTCAGCGGGATTTGGCGAAGCCGCAGCCGGGCGAGTCGGCCATTATCGGCGGCACCACCCGCGCAGTACGCGAGGAGCACGGCGTTTTTTGTGAAGTGAATCGCCGTGTAACAATAACCGGCAGTGGGTTCATCGGGGCCCTCAATGATTTTCGCTGCACTCCAATTGCCACGAGCTCCACTCGCGCCACCACCCGCCGCCATCACGAGTGGCGTGCGATCGCCGCCCGGGCTAGCTAAACCGCGCGTCTCGAAAGCCGGAGCGGGGTTCCAGACCGCAAGGTATTTGTCGCCACCGGGGATGCGCCGCAGCGAAAGCGGAGAATTCGGTGAGGTAAAGCGCGAGGGCGCGGGGAGCGTCCAGGTCTCCCCCCGATCGGCAGAAAACATTTCATATTGCCGACCCAGATCAGTCCGCGCCCACGCCCAGAGGCGGCCATCAGGCAATTCAACCACCCCCGGTTCCTGCAGCCCGCTCCGCGTGTGCATCAAGGGCAACGTGACGTAATCGGCCGATTCCCGCCACGTGCGCCCCTCGTCATCCGAAAGAAAAAATGTCGCGACCCCGCGCCAGTCGACGGCCGCGGCTTCGTTGCGATCCGCGCGGCTCGGGTGGCGCGCGGCCGGAATGACGAGGCGACCAGAACTGAGCCGAATCACGCGGTCGTTGTTGACCACATAATATCCGCCGGCCGGCATGCAGTTCACGGGTTCTCCCCACGTCACGCCATCATCGGCCGAGCGGCGCATCCACATCCGCATCTCGTGCCAACTAAAACGCAGCAGATAAAAAATCCCGAGATCACCTTGAGCGAGGCGCACGAGGGAGACGCTCATGACGTTCATTGCCGCCGCCTCCTGTGGCGTGGCGATAAACGTATCCGGCGACCACGTCGCGCCGCCATCCTGCGATGTCCGGGCGGCTAGGCGCGCCTTCGCGTGGTCGCTGCCGGAGTCGCCAAAAAAATGACTGTAAACGAAAAGAATCCGGCCATCGCTCAGGTCCACGAAAGCGCCCTCACTATTGCGCGGGTTGCCCGGTCGCGGCGGGAGATCAACCACGATCTGGCCGGGACCAGCCGCCCAAGCGCTGGAGAAAATGCTCAACACGAAAATGCCCATCATCGCTCTCATAAGGTGGTCCCACTAAGCCGGAACGCGGCCACGGCACAAGGCTACACTGCCGCCGTCGGCGATAAGTTCCCCCGGGATGTGCAGGGAAAACCGCGAGGAGTGAACACCCCCGCGCCGAGGCGGAAGGCAAAGCGCCACGCCCCGTTCTCGCCGGAGCAACCGAGACGAAGACCGGCGATCACTCCTTGGCTCGCAGATAGGTGGCGAGGGGATTTTTCGCCAGCACCTGCAACCCGGTCACGACACTCACGACGTTAAACTCCGCGCCCGCCGCGGATGTGTGCACGCGTTCATCGGCGAAGAAGGCGTTCACTTTTTCCGGGCCGATTTCGTCGTAGCGCCGCGCGATGAGTTCATGGAGATCGACGAAAGCGACGCCCTCAGCTTGAGCGATGGAGCGGGCCCAGTCGGCGTGGCTATCGGCAGTGCGGGCAATTTTGCCCTCTTTCCAGATTTTACGAGGGATGAGCGAGCAGATGATCGGTGTCGCCCCCTTGGCCCGCGCCTCGCGAATATATTGCCGCAGGTACCAGCCCCACGTGTGCATGGGACCCCTGGCCTTAGTCGCTGGGTTGACGCGTTCCTCCCTTTCATCGCCGATGCCCTTCAACGGGGCGCGGGCGCCATTATCGTTATGTCCGAACTGGATCATCACAAAATCGCCAGGCTTTAGTTTTGCGGTGATGGCGGCCCAATAACCGGTATCGAGAAAGGTCCGTACCCCCGTGCCGCCGACGGCACGATTAACCACGTTGAGCCGGGCGAGATCGAAATAGTTCGGCAAATATTCCCCCCAGCCCCACTGGCCGCCGCCACCATCGCCGCGGCCGGTCCGGACGGTGGAGTCGCCCACCAGAAAGAGGGAAGGTAACGCCGGTTTCGCGGCTGAGGGTAAGCGGAGCCAAGCGAAAGAATCAGCGACGACGGCCAGGCCCTTGCTGGAGAGAGCGCCGGCCAACGGGCTCGGGCGAAGCCCCTTGAGACCGGCGACCACCCTCTCCGCGTGGAGATCCGCACCTGCTAGATTGAAGTGAGTATGATCCTGCGGATAGAGCTCTTTCACCTTGTCCTCTCCGAGCAAGTCGAACGTATCAGCCAATTGGTTTGTGAGATCGATGAACGGCACCGCGGCGTACTTGGCGACGTCGAATGACCAGATGCCGTAACGACCCGAGCCCCGCTCGATGCGACCATGCTCCCAACGATTCCTGAGCGTGAGCGATAACACGATGGGCGCGGCCCCCTTGGCCTTCACATCCGCGATCATCTTGCGCAGGTACCACCCAAACGTGTGCACCACCTCGGTTTTTTTTGTAATAACGTTCTCAATGGTGCGCTGTTCTTCTCCGAGCCCGGGGAGACTGCCGCGAGCGCGCAAGGGCGGCGGCGGCTCGTCGTTGATCGCCCCGCCGTCATTGTGCCCAAACTGAATCAGAACGACATCGTCTTTTTTAACTTCCGCGAGGAGCTGATCCCACCAACCCTCGCTAATAAAAGTGCGGCTGCTCCGCCCGCCGCGCGCCCGATTGACAACGTTGACCTTGGTGAGGTCAAAATAATCGGCCAAGGGCACCGCCCAGCCTTGCTGCGTCGGACCGCGACCACGCGCTGCGGTGGAATCTCCGGCGACCCAGAGCGTGGGTAGCGCAGGCCGGCTGGCCCCTGCAGACCCGGCGGCACCCGGTGCGAGATCGGGCGCCGGCGCGGGATTCTGCGCCCAAGCAGCGAAAGCCGTGAGACTACTGATCGCAAAAATCCGGAAGAGCATTTTCATGGAGAGAGCAAGGGGACAGGATCAAGAAAACTAAAAACGGGCGTGGCACCGGTCGAAGGCGCAGCCCGCGCGTTCGGAGGGCAAAGGGCAAAGGCGTTAAGGCGTGAGTGGGAGGGGCGCAGATGGCTGCAGGAGGGTGGCAGGAACCGAGACAAACCGAATCAGAAACAGTGGATGAAAGTGCCGAAAAAATGAAGCCATCTGATATCGGTCAGTCAGAGCAGGGCAGAAGCCACCCGATTCAGCGAGGCCCCCTCGAGGCCGACGCGGAAAATTAGGAACGCGTGACCCGCGAGTTTGAGCATTCATGATCACCCGGACCCCCCTCGAGGCCGACGCGGAAAATCAGGAACGCGTGACTTCGGTAAAAATTCGCAGTGCTTCCAGTTGGGACCTGACCGCCCGGCCCGGCCCGCGCCCCCCCCTGAGCGCGGCCGCCGGAACCGCCGCCCCCCAGCCAGAGAGGCGACGATCCCTGCCACCGTCACAGGAAGAAAAGCGGCCGCCACCTGCGGCCAATCGCCCGGCCCAGAACCCCATGGTGCGGGCGCGCGCACCATGGCCCCACCATTTTTCAACTCCCCATTTCCACCCCCGTCGGCAGGCCTCAAGCCTCAGTCACGCCACCAATCCAGTAACCAGCGTGCCAGCCGAGGCCCCTTTCCCAGCCGTGGCTGCGTTTATGGGGCGAGATCGCCCGTATCCAAATTTAAAGTACAGAAGCGCCCTCCTTTCCCAGACACGGCCGCATATTTCGTGCGACCTCGGCCGTGGCCGGTCGCTCTCGCCGCGGGAGGCCCAGCCGTTTTACCCAGAATTCAGAAACCGGGGCGATGGCGTCGAAATCCGGATCGATGGTGACCAGGGCGGCCTCGGGGCTCGATCCGAAGGGGTCAAACGTTAGGGGTTGGGGTTGATCAAGGAGCCCGACCACGGACGCCGGCTCAGGTCGTGGCAGGTAAACTCAGGCTGGAATCAGCCGCTTGGTCCATCGCTCGGCGGAACTTCCGTATTCAAAAATTTATTACGATACGCTCCGGTTCCGCGCCGCCGTCATGGAAGACGCGGGACGACTTCGATCAGACCGGCTTCGCGTGACCGCCCGCACCCGTCGATCCCGCGGACGCGCCTGGGCGGGGAACGTGGTTTACCGACGCCGCCGCCAGCCCGACGACTAAGCCCAGCCCGACGCCGCCGCGAAAATTTTCGACAGGAAAATCCCCGATCTTGCCGGTTCGAAATTTTCCTACCCCCATTTTCCTGCCCCCATTTTCCGGTCGCTCCCTTCGCCACGCTGCGCCCGCCGGCTTTCGCCGGATAGGTGCGCAAGGACAACGAGCGCGGTGCGGCCACCCCGACGGGTTGCTTTCCTTCCACCGATTATCCACCGGAAGCTTAGCGAAAGGAAAATTTTCGACAGGAAAATCCCCGATCTTGCCGGTTCGAAATTTTCCTACCCCATTTTCCTGTCCCCATTTTCCGGTCGCTCCCTTCGCCACGCTGCGCCCGCCGGCTTTCACCGGATGGGTGCCAGCTCGACCTTTTGGACGTAGGGCCGAACGCGGCGCTGAACGGGGTCTTGCTTCAAAAACGCTTGCTCCTTGACCCCGATCCGGCCGGAGGTCTCCGACTCCCCACCTGGCCTCCCCGCAATCTTTGACCCGAAGAAAGGGCGAGCAGCGCCTCGATTCCCACCCGAAATCCCCTTTCCGTCGCCGCCGTTCCGCACCCCAAGTCCCAACGATCATCCGAACCCGCGGTCATCTCGAAATCGGGTCATTTAAGGCTAACTCATCCCATGCCAACATGCCCCTACCCTCCTCACCCCGCCAATCCAGTTTCCTCCCCCCGCTAATCCAGTTTCCTCTCAGCCAGTCATCCTCCGTCAGCATGCCAACCCCATGAACTCTCAGCAAAGCACACTCCGCTCCCTCACCCGCCGACTCCTCGCGAGTTCGTGCCCGCTCGTCCTGACGGCCGCCGCTTTCGCCCAGCCTGCGACGGGCGCCATCACCGGCACCGTCGCCAACTCCGGCACGCGGCAGTTTCTCAATCAGGCCGAGGTGCGGATCCAAGGCACGGATCTCGTCACCCTCACCGACAACGAGGGCTACTTCCGTCTGGCCGGGGTTCCGGCCGGGAAGCACACGGTGCAGGTGAACTACCTCGGCCTGGACCCGGGAGAATTCAGCGTCACCGTCGCCGGCGGCCAGACCGTCACCCGCGCGCTCGAACTCAAGTCACGAATCCACGTGCTGGGCGAATTCGTGGTCTCATCCGACCGGGAGGGCCAGGCCGCCGCCCTCAACCAGCAGCGCAACGCCGACCACATGAAGAGCGTCGTCGCCGCCGATGCGTTTGGCGATCTCCACGACAACAACGCCGCCGAGCTGCTGAAGAGCGTCCCGGGTATCACGCTGAACTACTCGGGCGAGGATGCCATCGGCTTCGTGATGCGCGGTCAGGACTCCACCTACGCCACGATTGCCACGGACGGTAATCCCATGGCCAGCGGGGCGAACAACGGCCCGGCCGGGCGCCTGGTGAATTTCCGGAACGTGACCGTGAACAACATCGAATCAGTCGAGATCAACCGCGCGCCCACCGCGGCGCAGCCGGCGAACTCGCTCGGCGGTTCGATCAACTTTGTCTCCAAAAGTGCGTTTTCCCAAAAAGGCCGGCGCCTGCGCCTCGACGTTGGGGTCAACTTCAACACCGACTCGGCCCAACTGGGACGCTCGTACGAAGGCCTGGACAAGGAGGCGTACACCCTCTTCCCGGCGGTCCAGCTCAACTATTCAGACGCGTTCCGGCGGGATTCCGAGCATCCGATCGGCATCGTCGCCAACGCCCTGCTGGGCGGCCGGTATCTGCACAACACCGCCTTTAATCGCACCTACACTTACGTGCCCGCCGTGGCCGCCGGCCAGCAGGTCTCGGCCAGCACCCCGGCGATCGCGACGAACCTCGTGCTCTCGGAGGCCGCGGCCGGCTGGCGGCAGCGGAGCCTCGGCGTGAATGCCGACTACAAATTCTCCGAGGGCACGACCGGGTTTCTCCGCGCGTCCTACCAGGAGGGCCCCCAGTCGTACATGTATGGGCTCAACCACGGGATCACCTTTTTCGGGGCCAACCAGACGGCCGGAGCCGGCGCAGCGATGACTCCGATCAACGCCAACTCCGCGAACACCATCGACTCGCGGCCCAACGCCACGCCCGTCGCGGCCGGGGCCTCTACTGGCAGCCGGATCACCAAGACCAGCGGCACGCAAAACGGCGACACCCAGTGGTACCAACTGGGCGCCGGCGCGAAGCAGCGCCTCGGCGCGCTCACCCTCGACTACGACGCCTACTTCGGTCGCGCGTATGACGGTGGCCGGCGCACGCTCCCCGGCATTCCCAACATCGGGACCTTCACCTACGACGTGACCAACGTCGGGTTCCTCGCCCAGAACGTGCAGGATCCCGAGGGCGTCACCGTGCAGCAAACCAGCGGCGCCGACTACCGGAACGTCGCCAACTACGGCCGACTGACGTGGACGCGGGATACGCGTTTTTCTCTGGACCGGCGCTGGGGTGCCAAACTCAACGCCAAATGGGAGGTGCCGGGACTTCCCATGGCGCTCCAAGGCGGGCTTTCCGACAACGTCCAAAACCGGAAAACCACCGGAACCAGCACCGGCGCCCGCACCTGGTTTGGCACCGGTCCCGACGGGGTTTTCGGCAATGCCGACGACGTCCGCCTGGACCTCGGTCAATTCGCCGATGCCCGACTGACCAACAGCTGGGATCACCGCGGACCGACGACCACCGTGAACACGGGGCAATGGGTCGACGCGGCCAAGGTCTGGGAATATGCGGCCGCTCATCCCGAGGTGGTGACCCGGGATCAGGTCCTTGGAGTGACGATTGCCCACGCCAACAAAGACTTCACCGAGACCATCCCGGCGGCCTACCTGATGGCGACGGCGCGCCTCGGGAAATTGACCGTGGTGCCGGGCGTCCGCTGGGAGGAAACCACCGACGTCGGCGGAGGCTGGGGCCGCCTCAACGCCCCAGCTATTCCGGCCGGGCTGCCGCTGGCACAGCAAGCCGCGCTGACGGAGGCCCAGTATCGCTGGTTCTCGCGCCGGACGACCTACCACGACTTCTATCCCAACGTGCAGGCGAAGTACCCTCTCACGCCCAACCTCCTGGCGCGTAGTGCCTATACCGAGACGATTGGCCGCCCCAATTTTGGCACGCTCGTGCCGGGGGACACGGTCAATGTCACGACCGGCACAATCGCGCGGAACAATCCCGGCCTCGAACCATTCAGCGCCAAGTCCTACGACTTCAGCGCCGAGTACTATTTTGGGAAGAACACGGGTAGCCTCACCGCCGCCGTCTTCCGCAAGGACATCACCAACTACTTCACGACCGTGTCGTCGCTGCTCCCCGGCGGCGCCGCCAACGGCTACGAAGGCCTGTACGAAGGCTACACCGTATCCCAGCAGCAAAATATCCCCGGGCTCACCCGGACCCAGGGTTATGAGTTGGGATACCAGCAGAGCCTGCGGTTCCTGCCCGGTGAGCTGCGGAATCTCATCGTCTCCACCTCGTACACGCACCTCAGCTCGTCGCCGCCCCCAGGGGTGCTGAAAGTGACTGGCATTTACCCGGACGTCTTCTTCGGCGGCGTCACCTACGCCGGCCATGGACTGCGCCTCGACGTCAAATACAACCTGCGCAAGCAGTGGTACACCGCGGTCAACAACACCAACGGCGAACTGACCTACAACAAGGATGACGGTCGCTGGGACCTGGCGATCGACTACCGTTTTCTGCGGCGCTACGAATTCTACTGCAACTGGCGCAACCTGAGCGGGTCGGTGGCGGCGACGTATATCGGCAACCGGCGGCTGAACTACACCACCTCCGGCTCGCTCATCAATATCGGCGTGCGTACGGATTTTTGAACCGGCGGGCCCCACTCACCCGGCCATGCCAACGATGCTCGCCTCCGCGGTCGGACGGACGCTCCGCGCGCGACTTGACGCTGAATTGAGACAAGGCGCCGACCGTCCCGGCGGAGTGCGGCGCGTCCGGCCTACCTGCCGCTGCCACCTAATCCGAATGACCGTGGCGGGATGAAAACCGCCAAAAATGGGCGGTTTGAACAGGGTTGGGTCCTTCGAGATGGATCTTCTTGGAACTTCAAAAAAGATGTTTTTCTTCCTGTAGACACGTCGCTTGCGATGGTCGGTCACTGGTGATTTTCCAACCGCCGGGATTTGGTGGTGTTGCCACCGCCACTCTCAATCCGAAGCAGACTATCCCCGAAAAATACGCTTGATCGGCATCTCCCACACTCTGGCCACCACCCGCGCGGTAGCCAAAATGCCGCTGGATTTCTGGGCCGAGGCAATCCGCCTCTTCGGCGTCACCCGACCGAACCAGCAGGTGGACGCGGCTCTGGCGCAACGACTCGCTCCGAAGATCGGGGAGGAAGTTGGGCGAAGCCGGGCTAGTGCGTAAAGAGTGCGCGATGGATCGGGGCGGGGTAAGGCTCATCGCCCCGCGCGACCGCCCACAAGATGCGGTTCAACTGATCCTCGGGTGCGCGATCGTATTCCGTGAAATTCATCTTGGATGATTCCTGCCAGAAAACGGATTTCGTGGTGTTTTTTTCCATCAGATTAACCTCGGGCGAGCGGACGTCAAAAACCGTGAACACGGCTTCGCGCTGGAAGCAATTAAACAGGGGCGTGGCGGCCGCGTCGTATTGAGTGAGCGGCGGCAGGCCGAGGATCAGTTCCATCGTCCGAATCATGCTGGCGGTCGTGTAGAGCGTCGAGTCGACGACGCCGCGTTTCACGTAAGGGCTGAGCACGAACCCAGTTGTTCGGTGGGCGTCAACGTGGTCGGGCCCATTTTGCGTGTCATCCTCAATCACAAAAATCGCCATCTCTTTCCAGAATCGGCTGCGCGTCGCTGCGGCGACAATTTTGCCTAACCCGATATCGTTACTCGCGACGCAAGCAGCTGGCGTAAAAGCACCGGGGCTCGTCCCGTTGGTGTGGTTCTCCCCTAAAGACATAATGGTGAAGCGGGGTAATATCCCCGTGCTTTCCGCCTGCTTGAGATCGGCGATCCAGAAATCCACGAGGTCCATATCGCGCATTTTCTGTCGATTTCCCCAGCGTCCGCGGTTCTCCGTGGGCACGCGCTGCGCACCTTCACCGTAGTTTTTGTAACTTAACCCGTGGCGGCGGCAAAGATCCCAGAGGTAACCATTCGCGGGATTTTCCATCTCTTCGTTCCCCGGCAGGAGTCCGTGCTTCGAGTAACTCACGATCCACGAGCGCTGGTTGAAATCCGTCGCGATCGCCGCATCGCACCAACTGTGCCCATCCACGCTCGTCTCACTATTGGAGTAGAGGTTGTCGAGCAGGACGTAATCGCGGGCGAGTTGATGCTGATTGGGCGTGACCTTTTCGCCGAAAATCGTGAGGCGGGGATCGCCGTTGCCGATGGGCTTGCCTTGGGCGTCTTTGAAATCTCCGAAGACTTGGTCGTAGGTGCGGTTCTCCTTGATTATGTAGAGTACGTACTTGATGGGGCACGGATCACCTACTTTCGCCGGGATAACTGAGTTGCTGGCGAGGGGCGCGTGCGTCATCGAAGCCGGCGTGTAAGGGGAATTCTTGCGCACTTGCTTCGTGTAAGCTGCCATCTGCGGCGCGTCCGGCCGCGCGATGATGGAGATGTGTCCGTTGAAGGTATTTCCGATGTAGTCGTAGGGAAAGGACGAGTTCTCTCTCCGCGGATTCTCGCCTTGGGCTGGGAAATTTGCGCGCGACGCGAGGCCTTTGCCGTTCGCGACGTAAAGGGTTTGATTATCCGGACTCACCGCGAGCGCGGTGGGATACCAGCCGACGGGAATGAATCCATTAACGATCGAGACAAGATCACCCCGGTCTTTCGCTTCTGCCGTCAGACGGTTCGAAATGTCCACCACCATCACATTGTTGTTATCGGCGTTCGCTACGAACAGCGTGTTTCCATCCGGCGAGACCGCGACTGCATTTGGCGTACTGCCCTCGAGCGACTGCGGATAAAGTGCGGTCGACACTATTTCCCGGGTCCCTTCCCAGAGACGACGCGCGGGGCTCGCGGGGTTACCGAGTTTTTCCAATGCCGTGGTCGCGATGACGTGAATCGTGTTATCGCCCGAACAGGCCACGAAGAGCCGCCCATCTGGAGCCAGTGCAAGATCGTTCGGGCGAAGGCCAACCGTGATGTCGCGAATGCGCCGGTGCGTCGTCGTGTCGATCACACTCACCGAACGGTTGCCCCAGTTGGTGACATAGAGGTGCTTTTCGTCGGCACCGAGCAAACAGGAATGAGGGTGCTGGCCAACCGCGATAATCTTTTCGAGCGCGAGCGTCTCCGGATGCAAAACCCAAATCTCGTGGTTCGCTTCATTGCACACGTAGATTCTCCCCGTTTTCGGGTGGATCGCCATTCCAGCCAAAAAGACGGGCGTGGACGCCGCAGGCTCGGGCCTGACGTGCGGTGCCGGGGTCGCCCGCCCGTTCTCGTAGTCGAAAACGTAAATCAGCCCAAGGTCGCCGCTCGTGACCATGAGGCGCCGCCCATCGAGACTGAAGACGAGGCCATTCCAAGATTCTTTCAGCGGGAGAAACTGAGATACCTTCTGCGTTTCTAAGTCGAGCAGACTGAGACCCGTGTCCCGATAACCACCGCTGACGCCAACGAGCATTTTGCGGTCGGGCGAAATAATCATTTTTTGCACCATATCGCTGACGCGCACATGGCGACCGGCCGGCGTCACACCCCAGCCGTTATGGAGCAGATGCGGGCCCGGCACCATCCCTGAGCGCGAACGGACGTCGGGCTGATTGAGATCCTCTTCGGGTGCCCGGGTTGGCGCGCTGGCGGTCGCGGATTGGGCGCGGCTCGCAGAAGTAAAAAAGCTTCCAGCAGTGACTGCGGCGACTGCGGCGGTAAGATGAAGAGTCTGAGCAAACCAGTGGAGAACGTGTGGCGTACGCATGGGCGGATAAATTTTTGAGATCAAGGGAGCAGCTGAATACGAAAATGAGGCTTGGGGCGAATGAGAGGCCCCGATGCGTGGCGGTCGTTCACTTAGAAAGTGATCGTCGCGCTGAATGTGGAGGTCAGCGGATCGGTGTAGCGATAAATATAATTCGGTTTTCCGGTTTGCGAATCGAGACTGTTCGCGCCGGTTTTATAAAAATCGCTCTGGCCCTGCGCGAGGTCGTACAGGCGGTTCACCCCTAAGCGAAATTGGGTGCGCTGCCGGAAAATTTTCCGTTCATGAACCAGATAAAGTCCAACCGGACAGCTCGCGCCGCCGCCGATCACGAGGCCATTGAGAATCGCGAGGTTGTAATCAGGCGTCCAGACTCCGGTTAATCCGAGCCGGAGGTTGACGACGCCGGGGAAGGCGTAATCGAGCACAAAACTCCCCGTGTAAGGCGCGCTGCGGCGGCCGGTCACGACAGCGGTGGCCGTATTGCTGGCGATGATCGCTTGGGCGTTCGCAAGGTAGCTGGCGTTCTCGGCTTGTGCGAGGTTCCCGTTGAGCGCCTGGGCGACCCGGGTCCGCGCCACCGCCGCGTCGACGAGCGATTTGAAATCGGAGAAGTCGCGCACGGCTTGGACCTTCGACTTCGAAAATGTCAGGCGGGGCTGCCACCCGGACTTGCGGCGCCCAATCAGCGTGATCTCCACGCCTTGCGATTTTTCCTGTGAGCCGACCGTGCGGCGTTCGTTGCCAAGACCCGTTGCTGTGCGGAAATAAGCGGGATCGCTGGCGCTCAGCGTATTCGGATTAAAGAGCTCTTCGAGCTGCGTGGCCGAAAGGGTGTCTGGCGTCCACGCATACCCCATATTCTTACGCTCAATCTGAAACGCCGCCATGGTAAAAAAAATTCTCTCGCGCAACCAATCCCCCTTGAGGCCAACCTCAAACGTCCGGCCCTGGCTTGGGCCCAAATCCTGGCCGGTGAAGATGAGTTGTGATTGAAAATTAAAGGACTGCGAAAAGACGCCGTAGAGATTGGCGGCCAGACTCGCGTTTTTGACTAGCGTGAAACTGAGACCGGCGAGGCTGCTTTTGGCGGCAAGCGTATACTGGGGATCATAGCGGTACATCTGCGGCGCCTCTTCCGGAGTTTTGAAAAACGTCACAAAACCGCGTGCATCGGTCTCGTAAGCCGCGTCAACGGGGTTCTTGCGGGAGAGTTGATTGTAGCTTAGGCCGACAATCGAATTAAGGCGCCCGCCGAAATAGTCGCCGGAGAGCGATGCGGTGTAATTGCGCGTGTAACGGATATCGATGAAAGGACCCGTCTTGAGGTAACTCTCGAAAAGCGACGGTTGGAAGGTCGCGGAGCGCGGGAGGTTATCCAGTAGAAAACGATTCCAGCCGCCGTTGCTCAGAAGACTCGGATCATCGAGGTAAGCGCGAAACTGGAGCAGATTGTTGGCTGCGAGACCGGGCTCGGCGGTATTGGCGAGGCCGAAGCGTCGATTAACGGCGTAGTCGCGGCTGCGCGTCGCAGTCAGGACTGCCGATTGCTTCATCCAGCGATTCACGGCAAAGGGATACGCTGCAGAGACCCGGCCGGATTTGAGCGTATTCCCAAAAATTTTGTACGTTGCAATGTTACCCGGCATATCAATGTACGGGCGCCCACTGCCATCGACGTCGATGACGGGCGCCGACGTTACCCCCGCACCGAAGGCGACGTCGTTTCGATCTTGGTGCTGAAACTGCTGGTTATAAGACAGCTGGAGCGAAAGCTTACCGACGTGCTGCTCCAGCATCACGGTCACGACGTTGTAGGGGCGGTCGAGATAGTCCCCCACTCCCCGCAGATTAAAGGTGCGCTCCAGGCCTCGGAAAATTTTCCGAGAGCCATTGGGCATGAGTACACCGACGCTCTGGCCCTCCAGCAGCGAAAGCACGTTGCCACTCGTGCCGGTTCGGTCGATCGTCGCGGGAGTGGTACTCGTGCGATGGATGATTTCACCGTCAGAAGTGTAGACCCAACGATTATTCGTAGCGAACGCCCGGCCGGGTGCGGCGATATCACGGATCGCGGCGTAATTATCGGCTCGTCGCCGCTGATACTGACCGCGCTCCGCCTCAACTTGGAGCATGGTATTCGCCAAGGGGCGATAGGTTACCGCAAGATCGACCGCCCGATAGCGTTGATAACTGCCCTCGATATAACTCCGGTCGGAGCGGTTGACGGCGTTAATGCGGACGGCAAGTTGTGCATTGATTCTTCGGTTCAGATCCAGTTGGAAACGGTAGGAGCCCAGGCTTTCGGCGAAAGCGAGGACCTCGTTGGAGTTAACGAAACGCGCGCGTTTTGTGGTGACGGTGACTTGGCCTCCGGGCGAGGAGTCACCGAACAAGAGCGAGTTGGAGCCTTTGCCGAAATCAAAACGCTCCACATTATAAGTATCGGATGGAACCATCCACGGGAAAAAATTTCGGGACGAGAGGGGCGCGAACACATTTCCACTGCCACCGGTCGTCAGGCCGCGAAACGTGAGGCGATCGTTGTCGCTCTTCGCCTCAATCCGCGGGACCGACGTGACACCGGAGACGAAGGCGGCGGCGTCTTCCAGATTAAAGACGCCGATATCCGCCATGAAGTCTTTCGTCAGGATATCAACGGTGACCGGAATTCTCAGCAGATCTTGCGCCGTCCGATTACCGAGGAGCGTCGTGGCTGCCTGCCATTGCTCGCTGATCGTTTCTTTAATTTCGAAAGGTGAAAGTTGCACGACCGCGGCCGCGGGCTCGGGCAGATTCTCGAGCGCACCAGCCGTGGCGGCGCTCGCCGTGGCGGCCAGCGCACTCATCGTTGAGCAAAGGACACCCGTAAAATATTTCCGCACCCGCGCAGGTTTGCGGCGTAGGCAGGTGATTGAACGCCCAACTAGAAACCGGGCTACCGCGGGGAACATGACCGAAGTCATTTGATTGTTAACTTAGATTTGGCGCTGTTTTTACTGGGAGGCGTCGCGAAAACTGAGGCGCCCAGCGGTGAAGTAAAGCGCGGAGGGTGATCTTCGGGAAATTGTCACATCCGCTGCGACTCTCGCCGCCAACCGGCGGCAACCTAAAGCCTCCAAGCGACACGGCCGTGCACTTCCGGTCGCGCTGCGACTCTCGCCGCCAACCGCGGTAAAATAAAGCATGGCGGTGAGCTTCGGGCCGAACGGAAGCTCGGGTGAGACCGCTGTGGACGATGTAATCGAGCCAACCGATGGCGGTGATCTTCGAGTGGAGCGGAAGCTCGGGTGAGACCGAGCAGATGGCTCGCGACTGGTGTGAAGCATGGCGGTGAGCTTCCGGCCGAACGGAAGCCGCGGGCCTTACGCTTGACGGCGGAGAAGACGCTGTTGCGGGCCCTCGCGCAAAGCGTTGGTCGTGCGATGCAGCCGGTGCTCCAAAACACCCTCCAAGTGGCGCTCGATCACCTTCGCGGTTTTCACCATGGCCACGCACAACGCGCGCACGGGTTTGCCCGCGACCCAGCCCACCCCGCGGCGCTCGGCGCGCAGTTTGCTCCGGGCCCGGCGCGGGTCCGCAATCTCGAAAATCCTCCGCAAGATCACCCGCATCTGGTCCGCTTTGACCCTCGCCAGCTTGCTTTTTAACAGCCCGACGAAGCGCGCAGCCTGCTTGGCCGTGGGGCTCTCGGGATTACTTGAGCGAAATTCAGCGAGCCTGTTTGCGCTGTTCGCGGGCCGCGCCCTCGGCTTGCGCACACTCAGGCCAACGAGTTTGGCCACTCCAAAGTTCACGCGAATGATCACGTGAAACGGGTCGAACCCGACGACGGCTTTTTCGCCGAGATTCTCCCACCCCCCGGCGATATCGGCCGGGCTCATGTCGATCAAGGCGGCCCCCGTGATCACTCGCGGATGCCCGTTGTGCGCCCCAAGCACGTCGACCCAAGCGGTCCACGTGGCCGCATCCTCGAACCAGTATCGCCAGGAGACGGAGCCGTTTGCTTTCGATCGCGCGGCCTCCCTGTTTCAATCCGCGCCCCTCTCCCAAGAGCGACCTACTCCCAAGAGCGGGACGAACCTCCGGCTCCTGCCAATTTGGGCCACGCGGCCCAAATTCAATCCACAGATTGCACCGGATACACAGAATCAGACCGAGGCTAAGGAACGGCGTGGAGATGGGGATTTCCCACTCCGTGCATTGAAGGTGCCTCGAATGAGTGGACCCAGACAACCGGGTTGACGAGTAGCGGTTTGGTCGCTTCCGAGGATACGAGCCGAAGAACTTGCCGCAGGAAGCGACCAACCAGCGGAGGACACGGGGGCGACCGGTATGGGCACCGAGAAAGACCAACTATGAAACAGCCAACACGAAAAGAGACCGCGGCAACGCCTCGGCGCAAGTTCGACGAAACCTACCAACGCCACGCGGTCGAGTTAACGCTCCATGGCGACCGCACGGTGATCGTCGTCGCGAAGGAATTGGAGCTGCTGCCTTGGCAGCTGTATGAGTGGCGCAAGTTTTATGCGCCTTGCCCGGGCGCGGTGGGCCCGGTGCCGCAAACCATGGAGGACGCGGTGCCGGCGAATGCCCGCTTGCGCACCGAACTTATCCGGATGCGCGAACGGGAGAACGTGCTAAAAAAATCGTCGGGCATCCTCTCCGAAACGCCCGAGAGCGGTATGCCCAGGTTGAAGCGATGAAGGGCGAACACGCCGTCCGATTGCTGTGCAAACTACCGGGCGTGGCGCCCAGCGGTTACTACCGTTGGCGAAAGGGCGGCTCGAGCCATCGACAGTGCGATGATGCGGCCATCACCGAGCAAATCGTGGTCGCGCACGAGGCCAGTCGCGCCACCTATGGGGTGCCCCGCATCCTCGAGGATTTGCGCGATGCGGGCACGCGCACGAGTAAAAGCCGACGCGCTCGCCTCATGCGGGCGGTGGGCCTACGCGGCCGCAAGAAATACGCCAGTCAGCCTCGGACCACCGACAGCCGTCATGCTCAACCGGTCGCCCAGAACCTCCTCGCCGAGCGGCCTGATCCTACCGGCCCCAATCAGTGCTGGCCGACCGGCATCACCTAACTGAAAACGGCGGAAGGCTGGCTCTATTTGGCGGCCATCCTCGCTTTTTGGAGCCGCCAGATCGTCGGCTGCGCCTGTGCGCCCACCCTCCACACCAGTCTCGTCTTGGCGCCCCTCACCGACGCCCCGCAGCGTCGGCCACCCGCCGCCGGACTCCTCCATCACTCGGATCGCGGCAGCCAGTATGTCGACGGCGACTACCTCGCGGCGCTCAGCTCCGCCGGCATCGAACGTAGCCTGATCCGCGCTGGCAATTGCTACGACCACGCCGCCATGGAATCATTCTGGAGCACCCTGAAGTCCGCTACCGGACTGGATGAGGCGATTCCAGTCAGCCGCAACCACACCACGCTTGCCGTCTTCGATTACATCGAGACCTTTTACAACCCGAAGAGGTGCCACAGCTCGCTCGGTAACCTTTCCCCTGTGGTATTCGAAAAAAACATACACTAAACAAAAGCAAAGCCGCCTAAATGAGTGTCCATTTTTTCGAGGCAAGCCCACCAATGAAATTCCCTCTGCTCCTGGCTCTGGCCCTCGCGCTTATCCCGCGGGCCGAAGCGACTCCCGCGCCGACAAAAAACATCGGCTCGCGCGGCGAAGATCTTCTGACGCTGGATAACGGCACCATCAAAATCGGCATCGACCGCGCCAAGGGTGCCGCGATCACCTGGCTCTCCTGGAGCGCGTATCCGAAAAATATGGTCAACTCGGCCGACCCGGGCCGCCTCATCCAGCAGTCCTACTACGCTGGCCTCCGCCTCGATCGTAAAGCCGAAGGCCAGAGCAAATCATGGAGCCCGTGGTCATGGAATCCCATCCAGGGCGGCGGCGTTGCCTCGTGGGCGCGCGTCACGGAGTTCAAGCGCCTCAACGCTTCCACGCTTTACGGCGAGACCATCCCCAATCTCTGGGACATGCCCAACGAGCCCGCCGCCGCGCTGATGCGCCAATGGACCGGCTTCGAACCCGGCATGCCCGACGTCGTCCTCGTGCGCTGCGAATTTATCGCGCAGCGCGCCGACGGCGATCGCTGGGGTCCGGCAAAATTGTCTCCACAGGAAATCCCTGCGGGGTACTTCACCCGCAACTTCAGCTCGATAAAAACTTACCTTGGCGCCGGTCAATGGCGCGCCGAAACGCCCCCCCCCGGCCCGCCTTGGGGTCGCACCAAGCCGCCGTGCCAGGCGATGGCCGTGCTTGCGCCCAACGGTCAGGGCGTCGCCATTTTTAGCCCCAGCGCCACTCAAGACTGGAACTTCGGCCCGCACGGCGGCGGCGCGAGCGACGATCCCAGCGCAGGGCCGTGTGTGCACGTCGCACCGATCGACCGCGTGAACCTCGGCCCGAAATCCACGTATCGTTTTCGCTATTGGCTCATCGTCGGTACCGAGACGCAACTCGCGGCACGCCTCGACGCGCTGCTGGAAAAGTATTCAGGGGAACGCGCCGAGCTTACGGATCCTTAGATTTCTCAGGCCTGAAATCAGCCCTTTTCCTCGCCGCGGTCGTCAGCGGAGCGCTCGTTGGGTGCGCGCTGGCCACCTCCCCACGCGTCGCGCCGTTCATGCCGGCGTCTGCCCCCAACTGTGCGTGTACGTGAACCATGTCGCTCACTTAAACTGATCCCCTTCTGCTCACATAAATTGACCCGCCTCCAAAAAAGCTGCTCAGAAAATTAACCCTCGTTCATGCGCATGAACGCTCTTTTCTCATCTCAATACGTGGAAAAAACCGGAACTCCTTGGAAAAGGAAGCAAATCACCGGTGGATCAGTTTAACTGAGCCGCGGTGGGTCAAAATAGTTGAGCGCCATCGACGTGAATCCAGGTCTGCCCGCGTTCGCGACGCGCCGCTCATGCCGGAGTCTGCCCGCAACCCCGGCACGCCGTGGCCCGCAACCGCTGCGCTTAACCGCTGCCTGCCCACCTCCGCGCCAACACGCGGTATCCACCGAAACCGCACGGCGGGGGCGCCGCGCAGTATCGACTACCACCAAAACGACCCGCGGCCCAAGACCCCTGCGTCGAAAAATTCTCCAGCCACCACCCGCCGAAAAAAGAAATAACGCACGGGCGCCAAGCTCCTCGAAGTCGATTCGCGCGATGGCCGGCACACGCCGAGTACCGCCGTCTTTACGCTCAAAGAACCGTGCACTTACCTGATTACGAGCGCCTCCAAATTCTGAGCGTCGGCAACCTCCCCATCCCGAAAACCGTCCTTTTCCCCCGGGCCCGTTCCTCTCCGGCGAAGAAAAGCCCAGGGCTCGCGCCGGAACCCATTTCACGCGGCGAGCCGTTCGCTTTTTTATCCGCCGGCCACTACGCGGGTTCACGCGCCGACCATCCTTTTTGTGCACCCGGAGTTGGATTCGATGAGGAACTTTCCGACTAATTCCAATTCGCTTTCAAATGTAGCCTGATAAGGGTCTGTTAGTCGGCATGTCCAGACCACGCCGAATTGATCCGCTGCTCGTCAGGCAGGCCCAGGAAACCGCCACGACCGCGACCTCGATTATTGCATTGCGGCGGTGTCAGGCCGTCCTGCTCCCGGCCCTGCTCGGGGCCACGCTCGAACAAACGGCCGACGCACTGGGCGTGAGCCGTGCAACCGTGCCGCGCTTGCAAGCCGCTTTTCGCCGAGAAAAAAACCCAAACTCACCGCCGCCGCCCACTCGGGGCGGTCGTCACCGTGCGCTGCTCACGTTGGAGGAAGAGCATGCCTTCCTCCAGCCTTGGTTGGAGCGCGCCGAAAATGGGGCCGTCGTGGTCGTTTCTCCTCTGCGCGCCGCCTTGGCGCAACAACTCGGGCACCCCGTCAAGGCCTCGGTGATCTACCGGCTGCTCGCCCGTCATGGCTGGCGCAAACTGGCACCGGGCGCCCGGCGTCCCAAGAGCAAGCCCGGGGTGCCGAAAACGTGGAAAAAAAACTCCCGGAAGAACTGGCACCCTTACAAACGCAAGATGCCGTCGCCGGTCGCGGCGTCCGTTTGATTTTCCAAGACGAAGCCAGCTTCGGGCGCATGGTGCGGATTCGACGCGGCTGGGCACCGGGGCCGCCACGACCGGTGGTGGCCAACGGCTGGGAGCGTACATTCACCTTTGGCTAAGGCGCGGTCAGTCCGCGGGAGGGTCCGTTTGACGGGATGATCTGCCGGAAAGTAAAAATTCCCCGGGATAATCCCCGGGGCTTTGGACAATCCGAACCTACCTCCGGCATGCGGCCGCGACGCAATGCAGGTCGATCGTGATCGGATCCGGCTTTGGACAATCCGAACCTACCTCCGGCATGCGGCTCCATCCTCATTCTGCGGCGGCTCCAAAGTGGTCCGTGCGCTCCGCGTGCGGCTGGATCGGCCAGTGCTTCCTCCTCGCGGAAGCCGCGCGCGGCCCCGCCACCGTACCCGCGCCAGACCTGATCACCGGCCGGCCTGCGGGCGCGCCTGTACTGTATTTATACATTGAATACGAGACGCGGTTGGTTGCTGCCAACGAACAACCGCCTCTACTGGCGCGATTTCAGGAACGCGAGCAAGTCTCCCAGTTCCTGGGGCGTTAGCACGGCATCCATGCCCGGCGGCATTGGCGACAGCGTCCCCGGTTGAATCTGCGCGATGTCGCGGCGGGCCACCCGTTGCTCCGACTCCGGGCCGGTGGCGATCACGACCTCATCAGCGGCGTCCTGGCGGATGATGCCGGTGTGGATTTCGCCGCTCTTGGTCGTAACCACAAAAGGTTCGTAACCGCGGACGAACGTCGCACTTGGCAGCACGATGGCCTCCAGCAATTCGCGTTCACTGCGGATTTTTCCGATATTCGTAAGGTCAGGTCCCAGACGCCCGCCGCGATAGCCGACATTATGACACAGCACGCAGGCGGTTTTTTCACTGCTGAAGACCTGTTGCCCGCGCCGGACATCACCTCCTTTCGTCGCCGCCAACAAAGCATCCACGTGGGCATTCTGTCGCGCGGCGTCCACGTTGATCAGAGCCAACAGCGCCTCACCCTGCTGTTGGACCGACCGAGGATACTTGGCCAAGAGGGGCTTGAGCGCACCGGGCCGGACCCCGGGAAGACCGACCGACATTTGCAACGACGCCACCAGACGGAGTCCGAGCGCCTCCGTGGGGTTGCGCTCAAACGCGGGCAGAATTTTCGGCGCCTCAAGGGCGCCAACGGCCTTGAGCGTATCAGTGAGGGCAAGTTGCTGGGCGGCGGCGAGCGGCGCCCGCGCGAGCACCGTGGCGGCCGCGCTGCGGACAAGCATGGGCTGCGCACCCTGCAGGTGCTCGCAGAGAAAATCGAAGAGCCCGGGTTCAACCACCGCGAGCGCCGCCGGCGGCGTGCTCACGAGTGCGTCGAGGCGGACCTCGGCGGGCACCGCCCGATTGCGGCCAACCGCAGCGAGGGCCGCAGCGAGCGGGGCCGAACCGCCCTTCGGGAGGACCCAGCCGCGGGTGGTCGCGACCGCCTGCCGGACCAACGCGGGATCGTTTTCACTGAGCAGACTCGCGAGAGTCGACAACCACAGCGGCGGAGTTTCCTTGAGGTTGGCCACCGCCATGGTGCGAAGCGCCAGCAGACGCGACCAGGCACTCGCGTGGGTATTACCAGCCGTGGCCGCCAAGACCTCTTGGATCGCTTCCGCGGGCGCTAGGCGCCCCAGCTGAGCCTGCAGATCGGTCAGCTCACCTGCAGTTGGCGCCTTCGCTGACAGTTGCGTGCGAAAAAAATCCGCTAACGCGCCGCCCCACTCCGGGTGATGACTCACGACCCAGCCGGCGGTTTGCTTCAACTGGGGAATCTTGGAGTCGAGCCAGCCGATGACGTTCTCGGCTTTGAGACCGCCATCAGCCATCTGGTCGAGCGCAACGAGGGCGGCGCGAATCAGCCGGGGTGGAGCGGCGGGTTGCGCGAGCGCGCGGACGGGCTCGCCTTGGCCAATCTCGATCAGGGCATAGATCAACGAGTGTTCAAGCGCGCGCTCCGCGAAATCCTCGGGCGCGCCGGTCGTGGTAAATTTCGTATCACCAAAACGGCGCGTGGCGGTGAGCAAGGATTCGATCGCGCGCGGGTCGCCGATGCGTCCGAGTGCTTCCGCCGCCATGCGCGCGTGCGCGGCGTCCCCGGAAAGAAATTTCTCCAACTGGGAACGCGCCGCCGCGTCACGCCAGAGACTAATAACCTGCATCGCACTGTGGACGACCGCAGCATCCTTGTCCGCCAACGCGCCGCGGACCGCCCCTCGCGCCGCCTCACCGTCGATCCGCGCCAGCGTCCAGACGGCGGCAGCGCGCACGGCGGCGTTCGCAGATTTCAACGCTGCATCCCTCAGAACAGCCACGGCGGCCGGGCCCTGGGTTCGGAGCTGGTGCATCGCGCGTTCCCGGACGTCGGGCCGGGTGTCAGCGAGCAGTTTGACGAGCCCCTCCGGCGCGAGCGCCGGCCACGACAGCCGCAAGCCGCGCGGATCATCGATTTTGGGCCCGCCAGTTTTGCGGATGCGATAGATGCCGCCGAGCACGTCGGGCTTGGCGAGTTGCGACGTCGGGCAACAGATTTTATACCAGCCACCCGTGTCGACGACGAGCAGGCTGCCGTCAGCGTCCTCCAACACGTCGGTCGGATGAAAATCCAGGCTATCGGAGGTGACAAAATCCGAGTCGACGGTTTGAAACGTCGCTCCGTCCGGTACGAGCTGATGGCGCGACACCTTGCGGAGATTGAAGGAGCAGACGAAAAGATTGTCTCTGAAGTCCGCGCCGAAACCAGACGAACGATACGTGGTTGAACCACAAGGAGCCGCGGCACCCAGGTGCGTCATGATCGGCATGAGATCGCCGGTGCGCGGGTGGCCGGCAGTGGCGGCGTTCTCCTTGCCGTAAACGCCACCATAGACGGAGTGAATGAGCCCATCGCGCTTTCCGGCCGTCCCGATTTGAAAGAAAGTGCCGCTGAGAATACGTTCACCGGTGGCAGTGAACGCGACGCCGACGGGATTATCCATCCCGCCACTGAGGAGCGGTTCGAGTCCCGTGCCGTCGGGGCGGGCGCGGTAGATGTGGGCGGCACGAGATACGAAAGTCTTCCCGCTGCCAAGCGTGTGGGTCTGCTCGGCAAAGGCACCCTTGGTCCAGTAGAACCAGCCATCAGGTCCAAGGTACGGACCATGGAGATCGTTGGCACAACCCGTGAGGGTCTTGCTGTCGAACCAAGCCTCGCGCTGGTCACTCACACCATCGCCGTCGGTATCGGTGAGCTTCCAGATGTGCGGGGGCGCGCCAACGTAGAGCGAACCTCCGTAAAACATTGCGCCTTGGGGGAACATCATGTGTTCGGCAAACACGGTGGAACGTTCGAATTTGCCGTCGCCATCGCGGTCCTCGAGGCGCACCACGCGATGAGGTTTTTGTTCGAATTGAATCGGCGCTCGCTCGCTCAGGCCGGAGGAATCGGTGACGTAGAGGCGACCCTGTTCGTCGAAGGCGACGGAGATCGGTCGGTCGACGGCAGGTGAGCCGGCGACGAGCTCAACCGTAAACCCCGCGGGGACCGAGAGTGTCTGCGTGGCAAACTTGAACGCCACCCTCGCGGGAGCGGCGGTGGGCGCGGCTGATTTAGGGGCAGGGGCAGGGCGCGAGCAGGCCAGGAGCGCCAGCGGGGCGAGCACGAGCAACGCCGTGCGCAGGCGACCGACCGATTGGGGAGAGATGAATGTACTCACTTCTCCAGCACCAGACGCCGGTAAGCACCGGGTGGCAACGTGTAAACGGTCCTCGTCCAACGGGCCTATCAGCAATCGGAAAGCCCTCGCCCCAAAGTCGAACCGCCCAAGCGCCTCCCCGACGAACCGAGCGTGAACGCCGGAGTTTCTTTTCTCCGCCAAGCTGCTAGCATGCTGATTGCTCCTCTCTGCCCCATGCTGAAAACCCGCCGAGATTTCCTGCGCGCCACCGCGCTTGGCGCTACTGCCGCCGCTGAACTGCCGCGCATGCTTTCGGGCGCGAGTGTAACGCCGCGCGCCGCGCCGGCGCCGGCGGCACAACCACTCCCGGCGGAGCGAAACCCCGTCGCGGCCCGCCACCGCAATCTCTTCAACGGCGATAGCTGCGTGTTTTTCTACAACCCGGAAAAATGGCAACCGGAAGGCGCGCCTTATTCCGCGAAGGCGATCCATCGCTACGTCGACGTGCTGGCAGACAGCGGCGTCGACACTTTTCTCGTCAACGCCAACGCCTCCAAGGCGTGGTATCCGAGCAAGGTCATCCCGACGATCATGGACGGCTATAAACGCGGCGACCGAGAATTTTTCCGCGGCCACGCGATCTGCGCCGGTGCCACGGAGCCGGACGCGATCGAGAAATATCTGGATGGCGCCGTCGCCTTCACGAATCTCTACCAGGACCTGCTCGACGCCGGCGTCGACTGGCTCGCCGAAGCCGCGAAGGCGTGCCGGCGTCGCCGCGTGTCACCTTGGGTCAGCATCCGGATGAACGACATGCACGGGGAGAAAAATTTCGAAGGTAGCTACTTCAACGCGCCGCTGCTGAAACAAAAAGCCATGCGACTCCAGCACAGCGCCTATTCGCCGACGATGTATCTGCCCCACTACCGCGAGGGCCTCAACTACGCGCGGCCGGAAGTGCGCGCCTTCATGTTCGCGCAGATCAAGGAAGTCGTGAATGACTACGACTACGAGGGGCTTGAGCTGGACTGGTGGCGCAATCCGCTCTGTTGCGAGCCGAACGCCACACCGGCCACGGTCGAGATGATGAACGCGTGGTTTCGCGATGTCCGTGCGCTCACGGAGCGTCGCGCGAAACAAACCGGGCGACCGTATCCCTTCGGCTTCCGCCTGCCGGGCCGGCTGGCCGCGCTCAAGTCGATTGGCATCGATGTCGTCACGCTCTCCCGCGAGGGCACGCTCGATTTCATCTGCCCATCCAACTTTTGGCGGACTTCGTGGGACATGCCGCACGACGAGCTGCGAAAACAGGTCGGCGATCGCGTTGCCATCTACGGCGTCATCGAGGATGGGGTGAACCAACTGGCCGCCACTGCACCGGCGCTCCCGCTCACCCGCGATATGCGCCTCATCTCCTCGAGTCGCGAAATGATGTCGGCCAACGCCGCCGGCAAACTTGTCCTCGGGGCCGACGGCATCGAGTGCTACAATTTTTTCTGCACTGACCAGTTCAAGATTTCAGGGGTGACCTCGGATTACTCCACGTTGCGCGAGATCCACCGGCTAGACTTTCTCCGCGGCCAGCCGAAGCACTACACGTTTTCCGATCAGGGCAACAAGTTCGTGCAAATCCCGTTCGAGCGCGTCCCGCAACTTCCGGTCGTGCTCGAACGCGGCTGGATCCGCTCGTTCACGCTGCCAATGTGCGCCGAGCCGTCCGACCGCGGACTCGAGCTCGTCATCCAGGTGGTGGTGAGCGCCGGTGACACATTTGCCGAGCTGCCCGTGGCCATCAACGGGTGCTGGCCGCAGCGCGAACATACGCGTTCCGATCGGCTGCTGTATCCGTGCGGTTCTTTCACGCACCACGCCCCGGCGAATCGAGGCTACGATTTCAAGTTTCCCGTCTCGCTCGTGCGCGATGGCTGGAACGAAGTCACCGTCGAGAACGGCGGCGATAAAACGATCACGGTCGTCGCTCTCGAGCTCGCCATCCGACCCATCGGCCAAAACGCATCATGAACTATCCCGCCCAGGTCAGCCTCGGATAATTCCCCACGCCGATTGAAAAAATCGCACGACTGAGCCGCCATCTCGGCGGGCCGGAGATTTTCGTGAAGCCTGACGACCAGACCGCTCTTGCCACGGGCCGCAACAAGGTGCGGAAGCGGGAGTTCCTTTTCGCCGATGCCCTCGCGCAGAAATGCGAGCACGTCGTCACACTCGGAGAAGGGCGGAAAGGCTCAAACCCTTACTTTTGTAGTTTCCTCAGCCGGACCACCAACTTCAGCGATGGCGTCCCGCAGGTCGTCGCGCTGGATTCAGAGTGTCGTTGCACCGGATCTGCCTCGGGACGGAATGAGTGACCTCAAGGAAAGCACGCTGGCACGTCGTGCTCGCGAAGGTGCTCGCGAAGGTGCTGTCACCACACGGGAAAACTCGGGACAACTTTGTTCAGCCCGAAGTTCTCCCCGGTGGCAGGTCGAGATCGCATCCATGCTGCGAAAGGCACCGGGCGCAGCATGGCGTAGAGAGCGACAGGAAACCGAGGGACAGGAAAATGGGGACAGGAAAATTTCGATCCTGAAAGATCGGGGATTTTCCGGTCGGGGATTTTCCGGTCGATAATCGGCGGAACGGAACGAGCCAACGGGGTCAGCAAGGCTTTGGGGTTTGGGATCGTCCCGTCGGTTGAATCCAAGAAACCCCGTACCCCCGCAAATCGAGTTTGCACGCGCACATCGCCGCGGCGTGACCGACGGTGGATTGGAGCGGGGTCGTCTGCGTGGGCTGCGCCGAGCTGAGCGTGGGCAAGGGGCCTCACTAGGTGAGCGTCGTTTGCGACCTGATCGGTAAACGCGTCCTCTTCGCCACACTGGGCAAGGACGCGGCCACGTGGAGCGCCTTTGTCTGGGCGCTCGGGGCGCACAACGACCATCCGCGCGCGATCACCGAGGTCTCGATCGATCTGAGCCCGGCCCACATCGCCGGGGCGCGGGAGAATCTCGGCGACCAAGCCTTCGTCGTGTTCGACACGTTTCCCGTGATCATGCACGCGAACTTCGGAGGGGACGAAACTCGCCGGGCCGAGTGCGCGCAAGCGGAGGGCACCACCCGTGAACAGCTCAAGCCGACGCGCTGGATCCTGCTCAAGAATCCTGAGAACCACACGGCGAAGCAGGCGGAGCGCTAAGCCGGGCTGCTGAGAAGCAATCTGGCGAGCGTCAAAGCACACCGGATGCGGCTGATCCTGCAGAAAATCTACGAAATCGCGGACGCCAAGCTGGCCCGGCGTAAACTGCGCGTCTGGTGCCGCTGGGTGCGCTGGGTCGCGGGGGTAAACACGCGCCCGCGTTATTCGCGGCCATGGAGAAAACCGCGAAGATGATCGAACGGCACCTCGAGGGCGTCATGGCGCACTGGCTGCACGGCACGACCAACGCGTTCCTCGAAGGCCTCAACAGCGTCTTCTCCGCCGTCAAGCGGAAGGCCCGCGGTCTTCGCTCGACCAAGAATCTTCGCACCATCCTTTACTTCACCGCCGAGCGCCTCAATTCCCCGGCTACCCTCTGAAATCAGCGAAGAACCGCTTTTTTTTAGGTGTAAGTTTTTTCAAAACACCCTGTTTTTTTATTAAGCCCCTCCCTGATCCCCTCCCCCCCGCAAATCCAGTTTCCTACCAGCCGCCGCCCCAAAATCGGATTTTGGCCGTGACGGAAAAAAACAGGGTCAACGTTGCGCCCAAGCGATTAACAAAAGGTGTTTCTTAGGAGCCCCCGCCCCAAAATCGGATTTTGGCCGTGGCGGAAAAAAGCCACCCGAATGTTACATGAACATTTTACGAATGCTGTTTCTTAAGAATAACTTCTCGGATCCGATCCCCCTCAAAATCCAGTTCCCATCAGTCGTAACGCCATGAAACTCACGCCAGCATTCCTCTTGTTCACTGTCGCGCTTTTTTCGATGGGCCCCGGCCCGGCCGCCGCCGCACCCGTCGCCGCTCATTCTACCGCGGCCACCGTGACATCGCCCAACATCATTTATCTCATGGTCGACGACATGGGCTGGGGCGACGCGGGCTGCTACGGGCAGAAACACATCCTGACCCCCAACATCGACCGGCTCGCGCGCGAAGGCACCCGCTTCACCAACGTTTACGCGGGCGCTTCGGTGTGCGCGCCGTCGCGCAGCGTGCTCATGACGGGCCAGCATCTCGGCCACACCCGCGTGCGCGGCAACGCCGCCATGGTCGGCGGCGTGGGTGAACAGCGCCGCGTACCGCTCGAACCAGAGGATGTGACGGTGGCGATGCTGCTCAAGCAGGCGGGCTACGCCACCGGCATGACGGGCAAGTGGGGACTCGGCGAGCCGGACACCGCGGCCATCCCGAACCGCAAGGGTTTTGATGAATGGTTCGGCTACCTCAACCAGCAGCACGCGCACAACTACTACACCGATTACCTCTGGAAGAACACGGAACGAGTCACGCTCAAGGGCAACTTGAACGGACAGACCAACGAGTATTCGCACGACCTCTTCGCCGAATTCACGCTCGATTTTGTGCGCCGGCACCGGGACCGAAAGTTCTTCCTCTACCTGCCGTGGACCTTGCCACATGGGAAATACGTTGTGCCGAGTCTCGAATCCTACGCGGGCATGGACTGGCCGGCCGACTACAAGGTCCACGCCGCGATGGTCACGCGCCTGGATCGCGATCTGGGGCGGCTGATGGCGTTGCTGCGGGAACAGGGACTCGACGAGAAGACCATCGTGTTCTTCTGCTCGGACAACGGAGGGGTCGAACGTCGCGAAGGCGTGCTCGACAGTGTCGGGCCCTTTCGCGGCAAGAAGGGCGTGCAAACCGAGGGCGGCCTGCGCGTGCCGATGATCGCCCGCTGGCC
>CAMDOF010000098.1 GCA_945903465.1 Opitutus sp. GAS368 | reverse complement strand
ATTGCGCTTGATGAACATGCCCCGACGCTGGGGCCCGCGCCGCCGGGCGCAAGGCTATTTATCATGATTTAGTGACAACACATAACCGCTAAGTTTTCACTCGTAATCATCTAATTTAATTATCCGAAACAGGGGAAGATCCGTCAGAGTTGGTTGGTGGGGGCTACGTCCGGCGATCAGCGCACGACTACGCGCCTGAAGACGGCCGCGCGCCATGGTGTGACCGTCTCTCGTGAATTCTCAGTTGCGCCTCGCGCCATCAACCCCTCTGCGGCCGGCGTTTTTTTCAATGGAGCCCGCTGGCCCTCGTGCCGCTTGGTCGCTCCGAGCGTGAGGGCACGGACTCTAAAATCTGCTGGGGCAAGTACAACTGGCCGCGGGTGAATCGGCTCAATTTAGACCCCAGAGCTCCGCGAAACCCCGGTTTATGGACTAATAATCCAAGTACGGCCCGAGCCATTTTTCCGCTTCGACCACGGTGATTTTTTTGCGGGCGGCATAATCTTCAATTTGATCGCGACCAATTTTTCCAACGGCGAAATACTTTGAATCGGGGTGGTTGCAGTACATGCCGCTGACGCTGCTGGCAGGATGCATGGCGCAACTCTCGGTGAGCGTGATCCCGGTGGCGGATTCGGCGGCGAGCAGTTGAAAGAGAGTAGGTTTCTCCGTGTGATCTGGGCACGCAGGATAGCCGGGGGCAGGTCGGACTCCCCGGTACTTTTCCCGGATGATATCCTTCATCGCCAGGTTTTCGGTGCGTCCGTACCCGCAGAAATCACGGGCGCGCTTATGCATCAACTCCGCGAGGGCCTCAGCGAGCCGGTCACCCAGAGCCTGGGCCATGATCGCGGAGTAGTCGTCGTGTTTATCTCGGAATTCGGCGGCGAAGTTTTCGACGCCGTGGCCTGCGGTCACGGCAAATCCGCCGATATAGTCGAGCCTGCCCGCGTCGCGAGGGGCAAAATAATCGGCGAGTGAGTCGTTGAACTGGTCGGCCGGTTTTGAACTCTGCTGCCGCAGGTAGTGAAAATGAGCGAGAATCCGGCTGCGGTTTTCGTCGGCGTAGATCTCGAGGCTGTCACCGACGGCGTTGGCGGGCCAGAAACCAAGGACAGCCTTGGCGGTGAAACGCTGCTCGGCGACGATTTGCGTGAGAAGTTTCTGGGCATCGCCAAAGAGTTTCGTTGCCTCGGTTCCGACCACGCTGTCGGTGAGGATTTGGGGGAACTGTCCGTGAAGTTCCCACGCGCTAAAGAAAGGGGACCAGTCGATATAAGGGACAATTTCCTCTAGCGGGACCGGATCAAACGTGCGGGTGCCGAGAAATTCCGGACGGGGAATTTCCACGTTGGCCCAGTCGAAGCGGGGGCGCCGGGCGCGGGCCTCGGCGATGGACAGGAGGGGGCGACGTTGACGACGCTCGTTAAATTCGACGCGTTGACGCTCCTGCTTCGTGACGGTTTCGGCGAGAAACGCAGTTTTTTGCTCGGTTGAAAGCAAGGCGCTGACGACGTTCACGACGCGTGAAGCGTCGAGAACGTGGACGACGCCGTGGGCGTATTCCGGGGCGATTTTCACGGCGGTGTGAGCGGCGCTAGTGGTGGCGCCGCCGATCAACAAGGGAACGTGAAAGTTCTGGCGCTTCATTTCCTTGGCGACTGAGACCATCTCGTCGAGCGATGGCGTGATGAGACCGGAGAGACCGATAACATCGACCTGTTTTTCCCGGGCGATGGCGAGAATCTTGTCTGCGGGCACCATGACGCCGAGATCTGTGACCTCGTAGTTGTTACACGCCAGAACCACTCCGACGATGTTCTTGCCGATGTCATGGACATCGCCCTTAACCGTAGCCATGAGCACGCGGCCATTGGGCTTGGCGGTGCCGCCGCTGGCGACGTGGAGTCGCTTTTCCTCCTCCATAAAAGGAGTGAGGTAGGCGACCGATTTCTTCATGACGCGCGCGGATTTCACGACCTGGGGTAAAAACATTTTACCTGCACCGAACAGGTCGCCGACGATGCGCATGCCATCCATCAAGGGGCCCTCGATGATATTTAGGGGGCGTGGATATTTATGGGTGAGAGTGCGGGCTTCCTCGGTGTCGAGTTCGACAAACTGGTCGATTCCCTTGACGAGGGCGTGGCTTAGGCGTTGCTCGACGGGTGCATGGCGCCAGGCGAGGTCTTCTTTGATTTCGGTCTTGGAGGCACCACCCTGCTGGGCTTTGAGGCTGTCGGCGAAGGCGACGAGGCGTTCGGTGGAATCTGGGCGGCGGTTGAGGAGGACGTCCTCCACCCGTTCCAAAAGGTCAGGGGAGATCTCCTGATAGACTCCCAGCATGCCAGCATTGACGATCGCCATGTCGAGTCCGGCGCGGATCGCGTGGTAGAGAAAGGCGGTATGCATCGCCTCGCGGACGGGATTATTGCCGCGAAATGAGAAGGACACGTTGGACACACCGCCGCTGATCTTGGCGTGCGGGAGGGTCTGTTTGATGATGGTGGCGGCTTCGAAAAAATCGACGGCGTAGTTGTTATGTTCCTCGATGCCGGTCGCAACGGTGAGAATGTTGGGGTCGAAAATAATATCTTCGGCTGGGAAGCCGACCCGCTCGGTGAGGAGGCGATAGGCCCGGCTGCAGATGCGCACTTTTTCGTCGCGGGTGGCGGCTTGGCCCTGCTCGTCAAAAGCCATGACAACGGCGGCCCCGCCGTAGCGGCGGACGAGGGTGGCTCGGCGCAGGAATTCGTCCTCCCCATCCTTGAGCGAGATGGAGTTGACGATGCCTTTACCCTGCAGGCATTGCAGGCCTTTTTCGAGTACCGTCCACTTGGACGAATCAACCATGATGGGCACGCGGCAGATCTCGGGTTCGGCGGCGATCAGGTTGAGAAACTTGACCATGGTCGTCTCGCCATCGATGAGCGCCTCGTCGACATTGATGTCGAGCACGTTGGCACCGCTCTCAACTTGTTGGCGGGCGATGGCGAGACAAGCATCCCAATCTCCAGCCTTAAGGGCCTTGGAGAACTTGGGCGAACCTGTGATGTTGGTGCGCTCGCCGATGACGAGGAATGACGAAGCGGCGGAGGCGAGAGAGGGAAGAGAGGCGGGCACGGCGAAAAAAGGGAAGGAAGCCGGTGTATCTAAAAAGAGGGTGGAGTTGGGCGTGAGCCGATGGTGCGGCGGTGCCGGCGATCAAGTCGGAATGATTAGATTGGCGCCACGCAGGCGCGGAAATAGGAATCCGGTTTTTGAATGCAAGTATGGGTAACGGCGGCTTGGCGTATCGGTAAAATCTGTTTGGGGACGGGCGACCGTAACGGCGAAGGCAGCCATCGCGAATTTTAAGCGACTACGAGCGGCTCGAGACCACTGAGGCGGAGCGCGCGGGCGGCTTGAGGAACTTGGCGGGGCGCGCGACCGCGGACTGTTCGGGCAATTGCGGCAATGTGGGCCGGCGTCGATCCGCAGCAACCGCCGACAAGGTTAACCCAGCCGTTAGCGACGAAATCCCCGAGGACACGGGCCATGTCGTCAGGCGTCTCATCGTAGCCGCCAAAGGCGTTGGGGAGACCTGCGTTGGGGTAGCACGTGGTATAGGTGCTAGCGATCCGAGAAAGTTCTTCGACGTAGGGCCGCATGGCGTCGCCGCCCAACGCGCAATTGATGCCGACAGAAAACGGCTTCGCGTGGGCGATACTGTGGTAAAATGCACTGATCGTTTGCCCCGAGAGGGTCCGTCCAGAGGCATCGGTGATGGTGACGCTGATCATGACCGGGACTTGGGCCGCTTCGCCACGGGTATCGAAGACCTGGGCAATTGCAAAGAGGGCGGCCTTCGAGTTAAGCGTGTCGAAAATCGTCTCGACAAGCAGAGCGTCGACGCCGCCATCGAGGAGCGCGTGAACCTGTTCGGTGTAGGCGTCCACGACCTGTTCCCAAGTGACGGCGCGGTAGTCGGGGCGGTTGACGTCCGGAGACATCGAGAGCGTTCGGTTGAGGGGGCCGATTGCGCCCGCGACGAAGCAGGCGCGGCCAGGCGTGGCTTCTTCGGCGAGGCGGGCGGCGCGCTGCGCGCAAGCGACGGCGGCGAGGTTGATATCGCGGACAAAAGGCTCGCAGTGATAGTCCGCCATGCCGATCGCGGTTGAGCTAAAGGTGTTGGTCTCGACGAGGTCCGAACCAGCGGCGAAGTATTCACCATGGATCTTTTCAATCACGTCTGGTCGGGTGAGGCAAAGCAGGTCGTTGTTCCCCTTAAGATCGTGGGGATGGTGGCGGAAGCGCTCGCCGCGAAAATCGGCCTCCTCCAAAGGGTACGTCTGAATCATTGACCCCATCGCGCCGTCCAGGACGACGACCTTGGCCGCGAAAAGGCGTCGGAAAGCGTCGGCCCTCGCGAGGTCGGCGGACGAGGCAGGCGAGCCAAGGGAATTTTTGAAATTTGGGTGCGGCATGCTGCGAGGGTTTTAGGTCGCTGGGGGTTTATGGCAAGTAACATATCGACGCATCATAATTTGTTGATGCGTCTTTTATGGTTTGGCTTGCGTTAGGGAAGAAAGGCGCGTGATTACAGAAGTCCGTCGTTCTTTTTTGTTTTGGGAACAGGGAAGGCCGTGAGAACCGGCCACAGTTGCGCTGCGGTAACGCACCACAGACCTCCATTTCGCGAGAGCGAGAGCAAAGCCAATCCCGATTCGTCGGTGGTGAAGGCGGAGGCGAGGCCTCGGGACGAAAGTCACGAAAGACCTGCGGAGTCCGAACATCTGCCCCGAAATAATTCATGCGCGCGGTTGCTGCCCTCGGGCTGCTCAGTGTGATCGCGCGCGAAACTTCATCGCCAAAATGAAGCGTCCGATTCCAAGCGACTCTGGTGGCGGGGTCGCTTTCGGTTTGGGTGCTGCCGTTATCTGTATAAATTCATGTTATCATCCTGCTCTTCAGGCCTCGCTGCGTTCGTGCTTATTTGCGCGACGGGCGGGTTTTACTGCGCCACGGCGCAAAATTCCGCGTCGATTTTGCCGATGGCGCCGTTCGTCACATCTGGCACGCGGACGCTGGCTTCGGCGGTCGCGGTGGGCTCGGCGATTGAGGTGATCAGTGCGGCCGATTTGATGCGGCAACAGCTTACCTCGATAAGGGGTGCGCTCGCAGGGGTGACGGGAGCGCCGGCGTTTGCGTCTGGGGCGAGTGGTGGGACGACCTCCCTGTTTTTGCGGGGGGCGAATTCGAATCAGACGCTATTTTTGGTGGATGGTCTGCGGCTCAATGATCCCAACACTGACTACGCGGTTTTTTTGGGTGGGGCCTGCGTGAGTGCGTGCGACAGCCTGGAGATCGCGCATGGACCGCAGAGCACGCTGTACGGCGGTGAGGCGGTGGGAGGCGTGGTTTCGTTGCGGTCGCAACGGGGCGCGGGTGCGCCCGGCGGGCGGGTGTTGGTGGAGGCGGGCAGTTTCGGTACGGTGCAGGGGGCTTTGGCGGCCCAAGGCCAGCGCGGGGCGGACGCGTGGAATTTCTCGATGCAAGGAGGGCATACGGATAATTTACGTGCGAACAATGCGTTTGATTCCGTCAACACCACCTTCCGCTTTGATCATACGATTAATGAACGCATCGCGGTGGGCGCGACCGTGCGCTGGTTCCACGGTGTTTATGGGGATCCGGGTGATCGCTACACGAACGATCCGGACAATGAGACGCGCGAAGAAAACCTGCTCGCGACTGGGTTTGCTGAATGGAAGCTGGCCGCGCCTTGGAGTGGCCGCGTGGTGTTGGGCGGGCAGGAGCGCCGCTTCGTGGCAGAGAGTCCGCGCGCGGGTCGGGCCACCGCGTTTACGGTGGTGAAGAATCGGCGTGCGGTGCTGGATACGCAGACGACTTTTGCAGGTTGGGAACGCCATCGGTTGACGGGTGGTCTCGTAGCGGAAGGGAACCACACGCGAAACAGCGGCTTCGGCGAGATCAACCGGCGGCAGAACTTGGCGGCCTACTTTGTGCAGGATGAGTTTTCTCCGAGGGATGATCTTTTTTTAACACTGGGTGGTCGTGATGATGATTTCGATACGTTTGGCCGTGCCTTGACGGGTCGAGCGACAGCGGCGTGGCTGTTGGCCGCGCGTTCCGTAAAGATTCGCGCGACTTACGGCACCGCGTTTCGTTCGCCCAGCTTTCTGGATCTATTTGGTAAAAGTACGTTCTACGCAGGTAATCCTAACCTAAGTCCGGAGCGGGCACGGGCGTGGGACGCGGGTGTCGATTGGTACTTGGCGGCGCCGCGTGGCACGCTGAGCCTGACGTGGTTCCGTTCTGATTTTACTGACTTGATTGCGAGCACGGCTAATTTCCGGAGCGTAGAAAATATCCAGCGAGCGCGTACGCAGGGCTTGGAGTGCTCGGCGCGATTCGCCTTGGGCGCGGCGACCAGCTTGCGTGGCAGCTACACCTATCTCGAAGCAGACAATCTCTCGGCCAAAATCCGTTTGTTACGGCGACCCAGGCACCAGGCGAGCGTGGATCTCTGGAGCGACGTTGGCCGAGGTCTGAGTGCGGGCTTGGGTTTAGTAGCGACCGCGCAGCGTGAAGATATTAATGCCAAGACATTCCGCACTTTGGATGGCGAGGATTTTACGGTCGCGCGCCTCTACGTTGCTTACGTGCTGAGTTCGCGACTGGCGCTCAAAGCCCGCTGCGAAAATCTCCTTGGTGAAAACTACGAGGAGGTCAACGGGTACCCGATGCCGCGCCGCGGTTTTTTTTGCGGAGTCGAGTGGACGTTTTGAATGACGGACACCAGCGGCGGTTCACGATTTCGCTGGAGGCACCGCCAATTTAAACTCTTTCAGAATCTCGGTGATCTTCGTGGTAAGGTCGGCGCGAGGATCGTGCGGATTGATCCCCGCGTGGCGCACGGTGCCGTCCGGTGCAATGATGGCGATAAACGGGATGCCCTCGATTCCGTAGTCTGGATTGAAGACCTTTTCTTCGCTGAAAACGACGTCCCAGGTCATCTCTTTCGCTTTCATAAACGCGGGCATCAGCGACATCTCGCGGGCGGGGTCGTCCTTGGTATCAATTCTCCCGGGTTCGAGATTGGCCACAAACCCCTGCACGCTGGTGACACCGAGAAAAGTGACGGGGACGTCCTTGAAATGGGCGACATGCTCGCGGATTTGGGGGAAGGAAGAGATGCAAGGCCCGCACCAGGTGGCCCAAAAGTCGAGGACGACCACCTGGCCCTTGAGATCCGCGAGGGCCTTGAGGCCGGTCCGCGAAGACCAGTTAAAGTGGAGGGCGGGAGCGAGGCTACCGACGAGGTGGGTGACCTTCGCCTTGGCCGCGGCAGCCCGCTCAAAGCTTTCGATGGCGCGATCGACGTTGGCGGCCGGTGCGGTTGTGGGAAAATCTTTTTTTAGATTCAGGAGCAAAGTACGGGCGGTGGCCTCGTCATTAAAGACTTGAGCGTACAGCAACGCGCGCATCAGGGCGATTTGGGCGACGTCGTCATTTTTTCGGTCTGGGTACTTGGTGAGCAGGGCCTCGAATTCAGCTAACTCTGGGGCGAGGGCGGTGGCGGTGCGCACACCCGTGCGAATTTTCGCACTGATTTTGGCGACGAGGCTCTTGAGATCGGCGGCGGCGGGGCTGGGGGTGGCGGCGGCGTCCTGTGCGTAGCTGTAGGTGAACGCGGCGGCAGCCAAGACGAGCGAGGTGAGCAGTCGAAAGTTTTTCATAGGTTCTAGAAACGGCGGGAGAGGTAAGCGGAAGAGCCGAACCGAGGCAACCTTTGTGCTATTCACGTTGTTAAATAAATGGCCGCGCTGCTGGTGTCCATGACTTCGTGGTCAACGTCCAAGTAACGGGCATCGTGGACGAGGGGCAGAATCTTCATCGTCCCCGGTCTGAATCGAGCTTCGCGTTACTTCCGAACAATCTGAAGCGAAACGCACCACCGTTTTGAGCGCCGTGGCTCGAGTCAGAAAAAAATTTCCTAAATTGGCCGAGCGGTGATCTTCGCTTCGTCTTAGTCCCAAGCGGCACCATCCCCGCGCACCCCGACGTTGCGGCAGGTGGGCGTGCCTGCGCGATTTTCCCGCATTTTATTAACGACCGCTTTAAACTCAAACAGCTGGACGCTCCCGGTGAGCGGTGGCACTCAGAAAATCAGGGTTCGCGACGAAATGGGCGACCCGCTGGCTTTCCGCGCGTAACGCGATTACGCGTGCGTTCTTTCAAAAATCTCCGTCCGCGCGGATCCTGTTGATGCCGAATAACCCGGCGTTTCTTGATTGGTCTTCTCAGTACCCGGGGCGAGGAAACCGCGCGGATGCCAAGAAAATCGCGTCTTAAAATTCGTTCGGGGCCTCCGTCGGGTAACGTTTGGTCGCTGAATCGTGCCGTCTCGGCGACGCTGAGTCAGCGCTTGGTTCCGAAAGACCTTGCACTGAGGGGCTCCTCTTTACGAACTCACGGTGTCCCGCTTTTCTATCGCCGGTTTAATCATTACCCCACTCCGTGAATACTTCTCGTCGTCAATTTTTGCTCGATGCCTCGGTCGGTGTCAGCGCGCTGGGTCTGCTCGCGGCGGTGGCGCCGGCAGCACAACCGCAAAAAAATACGGTGAGCGCGTCCGGACCGAGCTTCGCCAGAAAATCGAAAATGAAGCTGGGCACCGTGACCTACAATATTGGGCTGGACTGGGATGTGCCGACGCTCATCAAAAATTGCACGGAGGCAAAGTTTGATGGCGTGGAACTGCGGACCGGACACCAGCACGGGGTCGAGCTTTCGTTAAACAAGGCCGCGCGCGCTGAAGTTAAAAAACGCTTTGCGGATTCGCCGGTGGCGCTCTGGAGCATGGGCAGTGCGTATGACTATCACACGCCGGACCAGACGAAATTGCGCAAAGATATCGAGGAGACTAAAGCCTACATTCTCCTAGCAGCAGAGGTGGGAGCGACGGGCGTGAAGGTTCGCCCCAATGGTTTGCCGAAAGATGTGCCGGTGGAAAAGACTCTCGCCCAGATTGGTGGGGCCCTGCGTGAACTAGGCGAGTTTGGTCAAAAACAGGGTCAACAAATTCGGATGGAAGTGCATGGATCGGGCACTTCGCTCATCGCCAACGCCAAGATCATTTTGGATACCGCGAATCATCCGAATGTGGGCGCCTGCTGGAATTCGAATCCAACGGACCTCGCGGGAGATGGTTGGGATGCTAATTTTAACCAGTTGAAAAAGAAAATTTTCACCGTGCACATGCGGGATTTATACTTGGAGGATTATCCGTTCCGAAAGCTGCTGAATGGGCTTGTCGATTCAGGATTCACGGGCTTCTGCTTCGCCGAGATTCCTGAAAGCAAGGACCCTGTTCGTATCATGAAATATTATCGTTCGCTTTGGCTCGCTTACCAAGGACTTTTGTAGACTCCTGTTTCGTTTTCTCAAAAGTTATCAACCTGTCCTCCATTCCTCAAAGATGTCCTTACCTTCAACACCTGCCGCCCAACCGTGGTGGCGTGAACTGACCCGCTATCATTGGTTTGTCCTCGTGGTGGCCGCCCTCGGCTGGTTGTTCGACACGATGGACCAGCAGCTGTTCAACTTAGCTCGGGTCCCCGCGATGCGCTCCCTGCTCAAGCCGGGTGAGGACATCGCGCTCTATAGCGGATATTCGACCGCGATTTTCTTGATCGGCTGGGCGACTGGCGGTCTCGCCTTCGGTGTGCTCGGTGATCGGATCGGCCGCGCCAAGACGATGATGTGGACAATTCTCATCTACTCCGTGTGCACGGGACTCAGCGCGCTGTCGGTCGGGTTTTGGGATTTCGCCTTCTATCGTTTTATAACGGGCCTTGGTGTTGGCGGAGAGTTTGCAGTTGGGGTTTCACTCGTGGCGGAAACGATGCCCGATCGCGCGCGACCGCACGCGCTGGGACTACTGCAGTCGCTTTCTGTGGTGGGCAATGTTTCCGCCGCCTTAATCAGCATGGGCCTCGGGCACCTTGAAGAGTCTGGAGCGGTTGGGTCCGCTTGGCGCTGGATGTTTCTCATTGGCGCCTTGCCGGCCTTTTTGGCCGTAATTATCCGGACCCGGGTTAAAGAGCCAGCGCGTTGGCAGGCGGCTTCGGCGGAGCAACCCTCCCGCCGCTCGGGGATGGGATCATACGCGGAACTATTTGGAAATGAGCATTGGCATGTCCCGGCGATTATTGCTGGCGGATTCATTATCGCGATCATCGGTGTGGCCTTTGGGGGTGGAGCGGCTTGGCCGAAACTACCTATTGGCATCGGCCTTGCGCTGGGCGCAATCGCGGCGGGTCTTTGGAGCGTTTTTGGTGGCGGCGGTGATACCCGTTGGCGGCGTAACGCCGTCGTGGGGCTCTTACTCGCCTTGTCGGGAATCATCGGTCTGTGGGGCATCGGCTTCTTCTCGATCGATCTGATGCGCTCGGTCTTTCAAAAGGCTTTTGTGGCTGAAGGCATGGCGGCTGCCAAAATCCCCGGCGCGGTGACTTTCTGGGCAGGTGTCACCTCGATTATGATCAATGTCGGAGCGTTCCCTGGTATCTATTGCTTCAGTCACGTTGCCCAACGCCTAGGTCGTCGGCCGACGTTTGCGATTAGTTTTGTCCTCGCGTTGCTAAGCACGGCGATGGTTTTCATGTTTCTTAAAGAACGAAGCCAAATTTTTTGGATGATGCCCATCATGGGCTTCTGCCAATTGTCACTATTTGGCGGATACGCTGTTTATTTTCCGGAGTTGTTCCCGACGCGGCTGCGCAGCACGGGGGTATCCTTCTGCTATAACGTCGGTCGTTTTGTGGCGGCTTCGGGCCCCGCCGTGCTCGGTCTTTTAACGAGCGAGGTCTTTAAAGGCGAAGCCGAGCCGATGCGTTACGCGGGCCTCACGATGTGCTCCGTTTTTTTACTCGGGCTGATGGTGCTGCCGTTTGCGCCGGAGACGAACGGACAGCCCTTGCCGGACGAAGAAAAAGTGGGTGTTCACTGAGCGAGTCGACCTTCGCCCTTGGGCGATAATATCAGGAAATTCACATCGTAGATTCCCAAAAATGAAATTCGGTATTTGTAACGAGATTTTTAAAGACTGGAAAATTGCCGACGTATTCACCCACTGTGCGCGGCTGGGTTATGATGCCGTCGAAGTCGCGCCGTTTACCCTGGCGAAGTACGTGACGGAAATTCCCCCGGAGGAAAGGCAACGGATCCGCGCAGCGGCGTTGCAGGCGGGTATCGCGATTTCGGGAATCCATTGGGTTTTAGTGCAGGCTGAAGGCATGTATTTAACCTCTCCGGATACCGCGACGCGGCAGCGGACGGCCGATTATTTTTGTGCCCTTGTGGACTTCTGTGCAGATATTGGGGGCAAAGTAATTGTGGTTGGTTCGCCGAAGCAGCGCAGCCTCCTGCCCGGGGTGACTGCGGATCAAGCCTGGGATTGGGCTACGGAAGTTTTTCGACCGGCGGTGATTCAGGCGGAGAGCCGCGGCGTGACAATTTGTTTTGAGCCGCTGCCGGCGGAGGACACCGACTTCATCAATACGGCAGCTGACGCCGTCAGGTTTACGCGTCAACTCAGCTCGCAGCATTTTCAAGTGATTCTTGATGTGCGCGCGATGAGCCATGAGTCGAAGCCGATTCCAGAAATCATCCGCGAAAGTCGTGGGGCATTTGCCTACGTGCACGCCAATGACCGGAATTTGAAAGGGCCTGGGTTTGGGGAGATAGATTTCAAGCCGATCGCGGCAGCGCTGCGAGAAGTTGGTTACGACGGGACCGTCTCTGTTGAAGTTTTTACGTTCGAGGAAGGCCCGGAGGTGATTGCGGCGCGGAGCCTCGTGTATTTGAGAGAAACCTTCCGCTCCTGAAACGGCGGCACGGAATGGTCGCGCCAGTGGAAAATCGCGGCTTCTGCGCGTACGATTGAGTCTGGCCTGGAATGACTAAGGCAAGACATCCAAGCAGTTCCCGCGCGCACAACAGGCTCAAATAAAATGATAATTTGATCGGGAAAATCTGAGCTTCCTGTGCTGCCTGCCCACGGGATTAGGCCAGCTTTGAAAGAACCCGCAGCCCGGGGATTTGCTTGAAATGAGCATCTGCAGTTAGGACCGCCGCTTTGGCTTGGAGCGCACAAGCGGCAATCATCAAGTCGGGTGCGGGCAGCACAATTCCTCGGCGATCGAGTGCCCATGCGAGCTGGGTTGTCTGGTCCCAAACCGAGGTGCCGGCGGCGATAAAGGGCATGAGGCCGAAACGCTCGCGAAAGCGTTGCAGGACGTTTGGTTGACTGCGCCCACGGCATACCTCGAGCACAACCATTCCGCACGTTGCAAATTCATAAACCTCGGTATGCGCGCTGAGTTCGATGAATGGGTCCAGCCCAGCGCGCGCGCAGTTAATGTAGAAATTACTGTCTGGAAGAACGAGGTTTTCCATAGGGTGTCTTGGGTTCTGCGACCAGCAGGCCGTGACTGTCGATAAGGTCGGCCGGCGAGGGCGCAAACTCCGCGCGGAGCTCATCCGGGGTGAGCCCGAGGCCTTGGCTGAAAAGCTCCTTCATCTTGTGGCGACGAGCCATCTCGGTGAGTGCCATCTCGACTGCGCGAGTTTTCGTCTTGGCCCCCGTCAGCTTCATCACGCGGGCGAGCACGTCTTCGTCAATATGCATCGTCATTTTCATAATTTCCAAAAAGTATGGCAGCATGCCCATACCACAAGCACAAAGGATGGTTTTAAAACCATACCGGCGGGAAGCTTGCTTCGCGCGCGATCGATGGAAGGAACGTAATCTGGTGGCAGTGGGCTTTGTGCGTTCGTGAAGTTATCGGACACCGACTAGGCCGAATATTTTGGTGGGCCTTTTCTGTTGTGACAAATAACGCACAGCTCTTGAGGTGGATCAAGGGGGGGGAATCGGGCTGAGCCTGCCACGGGATCATGGCTCCACAAAAAACCCCGCAGCTTGCGCGGCGGGGTTTAGGTTGTCGGTTTGTTGGGTATACTTATTTGGTGGCTTTAGGCGGAGCTGCTTCGGCGGCGTGGATGGGCTCGATCGGCAGAGTGTTAAACCGCTCGTACAGTGGCCAAGCATAGGCGAGATAGCTGACGCCAATGGCTCCAGCGGAAAGTCCGACGAGCCAGAAGGACTTTTTCTTCATGAGAGCCGCGATGGCGGAAAGCATGATGGCGATCTGGAGGAACATAATCGCCAAGCCAAAGTTGCTGCCGCGCGCTTGGCAGAAGGCGGCATAGCTATCTTTGTACTGAGCGTCCTTCATAATCTCGGCCTTTTCAATTTTGTAGCGCTTCACTTCCTCCTCGGCCTTGTCGATGGCTTTGCGGGCGATTGCTTTGGCTTCCGCGTTGGGGGCGGATGCTTCGATCGTTTTGATGATGGTGCTCTCCGTGTCGCGAGCAGTCTCCTTAAGGCTCTTCGCCTGATAGTAGGACCACTTGTTGGCGGCAGCCACGGTCGCGAGCTGAGTCTGGGTGGACATACTTCCTCCCTTGAGGGTGGCGAAGGCGGCGCAGACGGCGAGGAGGGTCGTCGAGAGGGCGACCCACTTTGTCCAAGCATCGGGAGCAGGTGAGGGCGTTTCTTTTTTGGTTTCAGCCATGGTAGATTCGGTTACCGAAAGGTCTTTTGACGGAGGCTCAATCAATTTTTTGCTCGATGGAATCAGTGGCCAAGATTGCGGACTTCGTATCTGGGGCGACCAATGGACCACGTGTCCGGAGCGTAGGGAACTGAAGGATACGTAGCGCGGGAGCCGGTGAACCGATGACGGGGGGGGCTCGCGGTAGGTCTGAAGAGAATCGCGGAATGCTCGTCGATGCTGGCGTCGCTTGGGTATCGGATTTATGAGGAGGGTTCGCTTTGTGGTTTGCCGGTCGTGCCAGATTCGCTAGTCAGCCGTGATGCTTAAGAATAAAGCTTCCGTTGCTGCGACCAGTTTGCGCGTGGCCGCAGTGCAGATGAAGTTTGCGTGCTCGATTGCGGGAAACCTTGTTAAAATTGAGCGAGCGATCTGCCACGCGGTGCGGCGCCGTGCGGACGTCGTGCTCTTTCCGGAATGTGCGCTCACCGGATATGGCGGCGACTTCGGCGCCTTGATCCCGCGCGAGATGACTGAGGCGCTGGGTGCTGTTGGCCAGCTTGCGGCGCGCTATCAGGTCAATCTGCTGGTGGGGTCTCCCGTGAATTTGAAGCGAAAATGGCGAAACGGCCTCGTTGTTTTCGATCGGAGTGGGCGCATCGTGCACTGCTATGCCAAATGCCAACTCACCGATGCGGACCGGCGATTCTTCAGTCCCGGTAACAGCATTGCGTTGTTCAAAATCGACGGCGTGCTGGCGACGGCGATCATTTGCCACGAGCGGCGTTATCCAGAATTGGTACGACTTGCGGTTATGGCCGGCGCGCGGGTTTTGTTTCACCCGAACGCGGGAATGGATTCACTTCTCGTCTCGCGACGCAAGCGCAGCGGGCGGGACGGCATCGCGATTCGGGCTTTTGAGAACGAGATTTTTTACGTGTTCGCGAACTCGGTCGGGCCTCAGCTTGGAGGAAAATGGTCCGCTGGCGACTCCAAGATCGTGGCGCCAGATGGGCGCGTGGTCCGGCTTGCGAACAATCGCGACGAAGCTGTAATTATCGCTGATCTTGATCTCGGTCGAGCCACGGGAAAATACGCTGATGAAAGTCGCGAGCATCCCCGGTTCCTCTCCCGGTACTGGCGGTGTATGGTCCGGGCCGTCCGACGGCAGGCATCACTGCCGCCAACGAGCGTCAAGAGCCGTTCGCCAAAGCAAACGGATAAATCCCAATGACTTTCCTGGCACTGAGCAACCGCTTACGGTTTGAGGTATTAGGTTAGGCGCGTTGGGTCGGTCGCGGCAGATCGCTCATGGGCCGATCATATTTTTGGGCGAAATATTTTCATCGTGGTCTCGTTCGCTTCGAGTCGCGGTCCCCCGATGAGATCGAGGCAGTAAGGTATCGCGGGGAAGACCGCCTCGAGGTTTTCGCGGATGGCCTTGGGGCGCCCCGGGAGATTAACGATGAGGGTGCGTCCGCGGATTCCCGCGGTTTGTCGCGAGAGGATGGCGGTTGGGACGTAGCGCAGCGAGGTCGCCCGCATAAGTTCTCCGAATCCCGGGAGCATTTTTTCGCAGACGGCGGCCGTAGCCTCGGGCGTCACGTCGCGAGGGGCGGGGCCCGTGCCTCCCGTGGTCACGATGAGACCGCAGCCCGGCATGGCGGCCATCCGTTGTAATTCGGCCTCGATGACGGGCTGCTCGTCGGGGATCACACGGTAGTCGACCTCGAAGGGTGTCACCAACCACTCCCGCAATAATGCCACGCACGCTTTGCCCGGAGTATCCTCGTAAATCCCCGCGCTGGCGCGGTCCGAAATATTGAGAACGCCGATGATCGCAATTTGGTTTACCAAGAAGGGTGGATTCATGAGGAGTCGCGATCCGTGTCACTCGCGCGGTGCTTGGTCAAAAAGTTTCCGGACATCGGCGGGTGATTTTCCTTGCTCGCGCAATGTTTTCAAAGCGAGGGCATCGTGTCGTTTGGCGAGGCGGACGCCGTGAGCGTCGAGGAGGAGTGGGGTGTGGAAAAATCTCGGAGCAGGCCAGCCAAGCGCGCGAAACAGGAGGAGTTGGCGAAAGGTACTCATCACAAGATCGGCGCCGCGGACGACCTCGGTGATGCCAAGTTCCGCGTCATCGACGACTGTCGCGAGCTGATAGCTTGGCGTGTCGTCTTTTCTCCAAACGAGAAAATCACCGAAATCGCGGCCGGCCACTGCGTGTTGCGTGCCGAGATTTTCGTCGGTGAAAACGATGGATTCGTCGTCGGGTACCCGAAGTCGCCAATTCACGGAGATGGTGACCTCGAGTGGAGGTAGCGGGGTTTCGGCCGGCGGCCGGAATTGGCGCGGGTAGATGGGTTCCTCGTCGTTGGCGTCCAGGCGGGTGCGCGTGCTTTCGTGCGGAGCACTGGCGGCCTCAAGGACATCGCGGCGGGAGTGGGTACACGGGAAAATGAGGCGGGCAGCGTGGAGTCTGGCCAGAGCTGCACGATAGTTGGTCCGGCGGTCGCTTTGCGAAATCATCGGCTCCACCCAAGTTAAGCCCAGCCAGCGCAAGTCTGCCAGCATCGCGCCGACGAAATCGAGGCGAAAGCGGACTGCGTCGAGATCATCGTTGCGGAGGATCATTGAGCCACCGGCGGCGCGCGCGCGTTCCTGAGCAATCCAGAAGGTGCGAGCGTGACCGAGGTGAAGCCATCCGGTGGGGGAGGGCGCGAGGCGTCCGCGATATTCAGAGGTGATCACGATGAAGTAAGAATTCGGAAGTTGGAGCTAGGCCGCGGCGATACGACCAGATTTGAGTTTTAGCGCGCTTGGCTCAATCCTCTCGGTTTATTTTTTTAATTATGACCAAATTGCTCTGTGTTTATTGCGCGTCGAGTGATCGGCTTGATCCGAAGTACTACGCCGTGGCGGCGGAACTGGGCCGTGAGTTGGTCGCGCGGGGCTGGGGGCTGATTTATGGTGGTGGCAAAACCGGGACGATGGGAGCGGTCGCGCGGTCGGTGAAGCAGGCGGGAGGGCGGGTGGTTGGGGTGATTCCTGGATTTATGAAAGCGCGGGAACTGGCGTATGAGGAAGCTGATGAGTTGATCACGGTCGTGACGATGCGGGAGCGGAAGTTACTGATGGAAAATCGTGCGGACGCCTTCGTCACCCTGCCGGGAGGGTGGGGCACGTTGGAGGAGATCCTTGAAATTCTCACGCTACGGCAACTCGACCTCGTGAGAAAACCCTGCGTCTTTCTCAACCAGGATGGCTTCTATGATCCCTTGCTACAGCTCTTTGAACGGATGTTGGCGGAAAAGTTTTTTCGTGCAGGGAACCTCGAGCTTTTCCGCGTGGCGCGAACTACGGTGGACGTTTTTACCCAGCTCGAGGCTGCTGAGGCGATTGGCGTTAAAGCGGAGACCAAGTGGTTCGAGACGCGGTAAAATCAGGCTAGCAACAGGTTCACTCTATGCATCGGAATAACGTTTTAAAATTATTAAGGGAATACGCGGACGGCACCGGCGATGCTTTCGAGGCGACGATCGTCGGGGCGACGATAACATTTGTTGAGAACCACACAGATTGCTTGCTGCGGTCGTGTGTCCCGGGGCATCTCACTGGATCCGCGTGGGTGGTGACGCCGGACCGTCGGCGGACTTTGCTCACCCACCACCGTAAGCTCGATAAGTGGCTTCAATTGGGTGGCCATGCCGACGGCGATGGGGATCTGCTGGCGGTAGCGCAGCGCGAGGCGCGCGAGGAGAGTGGGTTGGCTGGGCTGCGGGTGGTTCCAGGGCCGCTCTTTGACCTCGATCGCCACTGGATTCCGGAGCGAAAGGCTGAGCCGGGGCATTATCACTACGACCTCCGATTCATGTTCGAGGCGGCTGCCGACGAAGCGCTGCAGATATCGAGTGAGTCGAAGGACTTGGCGTGGGTCGAGGTATCGAGGGTGAGCGCTCTCAATCCTGAGGAGTCGATGGCGCGAATGGTTCGCAAAACGGGAGCACCACGGCCGGGCTGAAGCGCGTGGTGGATGCAGTCGGTCGGAGTGCTGGGCTAAATGGGCGGGCTGGATCGGGAATGAGCGGCGACCGCCCCGAGTTGCAGCATGCCTTGGACCGGTGTTATTTCCAGAGAGGCACGCAGTCTTGTTTACGAATCCATCCAGTCTGGCCGTTTTCAAAGGTGAGTTGGCACCAACCCAGAAATGTCTTGCCGGCGAGGGCGATGGAACCGGCAGCGAGTGGTGCCGTTTTTTGCGTAGTATCCGTTTCCGTCGGGATCGAGCGCAACATTCCAGCGCGGGCGACGATCACCGCATTGGTTTGCGCGGCGAGCCCGTAAGCCAAAATCCCCGTGAGGGAAAGTCCGGCGAGGGTCGCGGCGAGGGCGAGGAGGGTGGCCGCACTGATGATGCTGCGGCGCGCGCGCGATCCGTAAGCGCTGGCGAGCAGCCACGCGAGGGCGCCCGCACCGCACCAGGCGGAAGCGAGTAAGGCGCGTTGCCATTCCGAGGGCGAGGCGAGGCGTCCGATTCCAGAGGCGAACGTGGGCGCAATGAAACGGGCGAGATCCGCGGGAATGGTGCCGGCTTTTTGCGCGGTAAAAGCAAAGTGCCAGCGAACGGCTTCGTCGGTCGGGTGCTGCACGAAAGCGGTGGCGGCTTGCGCGGCGGCTTCGCCGACCTGCTCCTGTTGGGAAAGCGCCAACGAAAGATTGTGGTGTGCGACCCAATCGGTTGGGGTCGTGGCGAGGCGGGTGCGCCAGCTTTTTTCCGCACCGCGGAAATCGCCCTTGCGGTAGGCGCTGGTAGCATCGAGCGAGGCGGCGTTCAACCAAAGTGGGCAGAAGGCGATACCGAGAGCCAAGATCGCGGCAAAAGGCATCAGGTTTTGCGGTAAGAAAAGGCGCAGAGGCCGAAAGCGGGGGACCACCTTGGAGGCGAGGGCGGCTTGGGCGCGAGGCACCCAGTCGGGCGGGAAGGCGGTGGGCGCACCGTAGATGGCGCGGTCGGCCTCGATCCAGAGCGTTGCCCAATCGCTCTCGGCTAACGCGCGCGCGGAGGGTGCGGCCTGGCGTAATTGCCAGAGAACCGCGGTATCTTCCTGCCAGGTGCGGAGGAGTGCGACGCGTTCGGCCTCGTGCCCGGCGGACAGGCGAGTGAGGGTTTGGGCGAGCCGTTGACGAGCGTCGCGGCGGGAACGCGCGGGATCAGTCCGTTGGGCGCGGCGGACGGCGAGCCAAAGCCAGCAGCCGAGCAAAGCGATGAACGGAGCGACGAGATTAATGATGAGCGTGGAGGAGGTGAGCGGCGTGGGGGCTTCGGCCGTGCCGGGCAAGGGATCGCGGGGGATGCTCGTCGGGGCGCTGGGAGCAGCGGGTGGGGGTGTTTTCGGTGCGGGAGGTGTGGAGGGCGCGGTTGGCACCGAGGTCGCGGGAGTAGGCGTGAGGTTAAATTGCGGTGCCGCCGCCGTGGTGATGGTGAGGGTCTCGGCGGGGCGAGTGACTTTTTCGTACTGGCCAGTCGCGGGATCAAAGTAGGTAAACGTGACCGGGCCGAGCGTGTAGGTCCCCGCTTTGGTGGGCACGAGGACGACGTCCTCGGCGAGGGTCACGTTGAAAAGTTTCCCCTCGGCTGGGGTGCGTTTAGCCTTCGGCTGCACCACAGAAAAATCACGCGATACCTCGCGGGAAGGGAGACCGGCGATGTCGGGCCAATTACCAGTGCCGCTGAGTTCAACCGTCCACGTGACGGGTTCACCCACCGCGGCTTTTTCGGGGATGATTTTCGATTTGAGCTTAAATTGGCCCACGGCCCCGCTAAAACCCGAGGGTGGGGTGGGTAGGGGGCGCACCTCAATGGTAGGCTGGTCGGAGGTGACGGAAACGGTTTCCATGCGGGGCTGTGAAATAATGCCAAAGCCGATCGTGCCGGTTTGAATACTTAAGAGATGGCTCGCCGCCCCTAATTTCAGGGTGTTGGCGTTCTTCGCGGTGGTCCGCGTGCGGAAAATAACGTTGAGCCGCCGGTCGCCGTTGTTCATCGACTCGGTGACCTCGGGCTTTGACCAGTCCTCGGCGATGAGGGGTGCGGCATTCCAATCAAAGGTCGGGGTGATTTGGGGATTGGTGCGACGGGAAGCGGAGAGCTCGTAGACGAGTCCGAAAATCTCCCCGGCCCAGACGCGGTTTTTTTCTGGGATCAATCGCGCGGATGCGACGGTTTCGAGCGGGGCGGCGGGAGCGGCCGCGTTGAAGGCGGCGACGCGCAAGGGGCCCTTGTCGGTCTTGACGGTGAACGCGGGGATTTGGACCGGCGTAGATTGACGAGCGCGGATTACGTAAGAGAGGGTGACGGTGCGCAGGCGGGTAGCCCCGCCGTTGCCGAAGCTCAACTGGGTGTTTTCAGATTGTCCGAGGAAGGTGAACGTCGCTCCGGGAATAGCCGGGAGCGCGGGTTGGCCATCGGGAGCGCAATCATCGTAGATGAGCTGAAGGGCGTTGGCCATACCGCCGTCGGCGGCCTCCCAGCGGACAGTTTGCGCAGAGACCGCGCAGGCGGCCAGCAGCGGGAGAAGCAGTGCAGATAGGTGTCGAAGGAGACGCATGGCTTTTACCAGTCTTTGCCGTTTTTCTTCGCGGGCTTGCGCTCGCCCTCCATAAGTTGGAAGAGTTGCGCGGGAGAGTCCTGATTTCGAAGCTGATCGAGTTTCTGCGTCGGCAGAGCGAGCGCGGGGTCGGGGGGCGTCAGCGGTTGTTCGGGTTTTTCGGGTGAGCCGCCGACTTTCTGCGTATCCCCTGGCGGGGGCGGAGGGGGTTCTTCTTTCTTGTTCATATCGCCGAAGGCGGATTCGCCGGGGGGCTTGGCTTCGGGCGATTTGTTATCCGGTTGCGGGGATTCCTCGGGCGGCGTGGATTCGTCTTTCTGGTCTTGGGGCGACGATTTTTTTTGATCTGATTTATCCGATTTTTTCTTGTCGGATTTTTGATCCGGTTTTTTTGAATCCTTGTCCTGCTCTTTGTCCTGATCCGATTGTGGCTGGTCTTCTTTATCTGGAGAGTCCTTGGATTGATCCGGTTTTTCCTTATCTTCGTCGGGTTTTTTTAGCAGAGCCTCGAGTTCTTCGCGGAGCTTAGGCCAATCAGCCGATTTGGCGTCGAGTTTGGCGCCGAGTTCGACGGCTTGGAGGGCGTCGCGAATGGGGCCGTCCGCGATCGGTTGTTTCTCGGTTTGCAGCTGTGAGCCCCAAGCAACGGTTTCGCGGCTGAGTTCCGCCCAATCGCGGGCGGTGCGGGTTGCTTGAGAGGAGAGACGGCCGACGATTTTGGTGAGCGGGGGAGGCTCGGCGGGCGCGCCTGTGGGGGTGGGGGCGGCGTTTTTGGTGTTAGCAGCGGTCGCAGGGGATTGGCCAAAGGCGAGGCCCAGCAGGAGGAGGAGGGCGAGCGCGGAGGTTTTCCGTGGAGTCGGCAGGACCGGTGGCAAGAGAGGGCCGAGTCGGATCGCGCGTGGGCGGGGCCGTACGGGAAATTCGAAGCAAAAACTTACGAACAAGCACCAGACGGCAAGTGCGAGCGGCCATTGGAAACGTTCAACGAGACGGAGCGTGTTTTTTTCCATGAACTCACCCTTGCGACCGGTCTCGATAGTCTCCTTCAAAAGCGCGGCAAGGTCGACCCAGGCGCTGGCATCGCGGTAAACCCCGCCGGTCGCGCGGGCCAACTCCTGGAGCGTAGCGCTTTCCAGCTTAGAAAGGACGACCGCACCCCGCTCGTCTTTCACAAATTGCCCGGTGCCGTCGGGAATCATCGCGCCCGCGGCGGTGCCAACGCCCAAGCCGATTACGCGGATATTCTTTTTCTTCAGATCCTCCATTTTGGTGCGCCAATCCTCGTCGGTGGCTTCGCCATCGCTCAAAATGATCATAAAGCGATCGGCGGAACTGCTGGTCCCAAATGCCTGGAGGGCGGTTTCGAGCAAAGATCCGTAGTTGGTTCCGCCCTCGGGCAAAAAGTCAGGACCTAAGGCTGGGAGAAACTCGCGGAGAATTTCGTAGTCGGCGCTGAGCGGGCTTTGTAGAAATGCGGTGCCGGAGAAGACGATAAGGCCGACGCGCTCCCCCGCGAGTTTTTCGAGGAGCGATTGGATCAGTAGTTTCGCACGTTCGAGCCGCGAGGGTTTGATATCAGGCGTGAGCATCGAGCGCGATAAATCGATTGCGAGGAGGATTTCGCGGGATTGATCGAAGACGGGCTCCTCGATGCGGCCCCACTGAGGGCGGGCGAGCGCGAAGATGGCCAGAGTGAGTCCGAGGCAGAGCCAGAAGCGTGGCCGATTTTGGCGATTCGCGAGGGTGTCATTCTTCGGCGAAAGACGGATGGAGTTTGTGCTGGCCTCGGCGCGGAGGATTTTTGGACGGTTGTTTGCGGCCTGCTGGCGTTGGTGCGCGAGGTCCCAAGCCAATAGGATAGTGGGCACTGCGATCAGCCAGAGGAGATACGGCCAGGCAAAGCTCATGATTTGACGGTTACGGCTGAATTGGGGGAGTGGCCGAAAGAGGCGGCGGGGGCGCGGTTGGGCCTCGCCCAGGTGAGCTTTCTGGAGAAGAGCGCGGCCAAGGCGAGCGCGGCGAGACCGGGGGCGACGAGCCACCAAAAAAGCTCGGTGGTGATGAGATAACTCTTCGCCTGAAAATCGATTTTCTGCGAGCGGTCGATTGCCTTGAAGGCGCTTTCGACCGTACCAGTATCGGCGACGCGGAAAAATTTCCCACCGGTCGTCTCGGCGATCTGGCGAAGGCCGGGTTCGTCGACGTCGGAGAGCATCCGGCGGTAGCCCATTTTGCGATTATTGTCATCGTAAACAGGAATCGGCACGTAGCCCTCTTTGCCGGCGCCGATCGTATAGACGGGAATACCGCGCGCCTTGGCGAGTTCGGCGGCCTGTTGGGGCTGCAGGGCACCGCGGTTGTTCGCACCGTCCGTTAGTAACACAATAAATGCCCCCATACGGCGGCCGCCGCTATCCCGCTTGGCCTGCTCGAGGCGCGTGAGGGCAACCCCGAGACCGTCTCCGATGGCGGTGCCGTCCTCGATCATGCCGATGCGAACGCGGGCAAGTTGCCGGGCCAGCCAGTCATGGTCAAAGGTGAGCGGTGCCATGGTGTAGGCGCGCCCGGAGAAGAGCACGATGCCGATACGATCGGCCACGCGACGTTCGATGAATGCCTGGATGACTGGCTTGATCGCTTGCAGCCGGTTGATGCGCTCGCCGTCTTTCTCGAAATCTTCCGCGCGCATCGATGTGGAAAGATCGATGGCGAGCATGATGTCGTAACCCTCGGAGCGGACTTCGCGCTTATCCTCGACGCGTTGCGGTCGGGCGAGCGCCACGATAAGCAGCGTGAGTCCAGCAAAGGCCAGCGCGACCGGCCAGCGGGATGGGGCCACGAGAGAAGGCCGATGCCAGGCCGCGGCAAAGGGTACAAGGAGAACGGGGACACTCCTTCGTCCGCGCAGCCAAGCGAGCAGCGGGAGTGCGGCCAGTGCGAGGAGCCAGAGAGGATCGTGAAGGGTGAGGTGAGACATGCCGTGCGCCGATGGCTTTAGCGGACTCGGTTTCTCATGCGCGCGTGGAAAAACCGGACGAGGGCATCGAGGCGGTTTTGATCCGTGCCGACGACCATTCTCGCGAGAGCATCGGGGAAGAGGGTTTGCCAAGCTGACTCCCGCGCTTGTTGCCAGGCGGCGTGGGCGGCGCGTTCGCTGGCGTTTCCTTCCAGTGTCACCAAGCGTCCCGCTGTGGAGTCGTAGGCCACAAAGGATTCCCCCGTCGGCAGCGCGCGCTCCCACGGATCGTCCACTCGGAAGCCCATGGTTTGATATCGACGTTGCAGCACAGACCAGCCTTCGGGTTGGGGACCGCCCCGACTGTCGCGAGTCAGCGGAGGGAAGTCACCGAGCCAGAGTAGTACGCTGTGTTTAGGCGCTGCCTTCGCGAGGAACCGCCAAGGGATTTCCGGCGGGCCGTCCGTTGGGGCTGGCGCGGGACGGGCGAGCAAGGCGGCGGCACCGTGGAGAATCTGACCTCGCCCGCGCATGGGTTCACGAATCAAATTTCCGCTTGGTGACGCATAAACGAAGCCCACGCGGTCGCGATTCACGGCGCCGAGCAGCATGACGAGACCGGCCAATTCCAGCAGGACTTCGCGTTTTGACTCCGCGCCCGATCCGAAGTGCAGCGAGGGCGAATCCTCGAAAACCACCAGTAATGTCACCTCGCGCTCCTCCACAAATTTCTTCCGATACGGTTCGCCCAACCGTGCGGTGACGTTCCAGTCAATATCCCGCACGTCATCGCCAAACTCGTATTTGACCACTTGGTCGAATTCCATCCCGCGCCCCCTAAATGCGGAGCGATATTCACCGCTGAGCACATTTTCTACCGCATGGCGCACGCGCCACTCCAGCTGCCGGAGTATCGCCAAAGGTGAAATCGCCCGCTTGGTGGTCGCCGCGGGACCGCCGGTCAAAAGGTCACTCATCTCGGTCTCGTTGAGTTGGGCGGTGATTGAATCAAGATCGATGGTAACGCGGTCGGTCAAGTCACCGGCACGGGAGTACGTTCGACGACCTGGGCGATGATCTTGTCGGTGGTGACCTCCTCCGCCTCGGCCTCGTAGGTCAGGCCGATCCGATGGCGCATGATATCGGGGGCGAGCTCTTGGATAAGACTGGGTGAAACGTAATCTTGACCGCGGAGCCAAGCCAAGGCGCGGCCGGCTTGGTACAAGGCGAGCGAGGCTCGCGGCGAGGCGCCGAAGTTCAGATAACGTTTCCCTGTGCCGGATTTGTCCGCGAGGACGCGCGTGCCGCGCACCAAGGCGAGGATGTAACCTTGAACCGCGGGTGAAAGATGCACGCGGTCGACATCGTGGCGGAGCGCGAGCAATTCATCCCCACTGGAGGCGGCGACCAACGAGGGTTGTTTCGTGACTTGGCCCCAGCGGTGCATCATGGTCGATTCCTCTTCGGCGCTCGGGTAGTCGACGATGAGTTTAAATAAGAAACGGTCGGTTTGCGCTTCAGGAAGCGGATAGGTGCCTTCCTGCTCGACGGGATTTTGCGTCGCCATCACGAAGAACGGTTTGGGCAGAGGGTGGGTTTGCCCGCCGATCGTTACTTGCCGCTCCTGCATGCCTTCGAGCAACGCGCTCTGGACCTTGGCGGGCGCGCGGTTGATTTCGTCAGCGAGGACCAAGTTGGCAAAGATCGGGCCGCGGTGGGCGGTGAACTCGCCGTTCTTGGGCTGGAAGATCATCGTGCCAACGACGTCGCTGGGCAGGAGGTCAGGGGTGAATTGAATGCGCTCGAACTGGACGCCGAGAGCGGTGCCGAGGGATTTCACGAGCAGGGTCTTGGCAAGACCGGGCATGCCTTCGAGCAGGACGTGCCCATTGGCGAGGAGCGCGACCAGCAGTCGTTCGATGACGGCGTCCTGGCCAATCACGGCTTTGGCAATTTCTTCGCGAAGTTTTTTAGACCAGTCTGGACCTGTCATCATGGGAGGTGCGTAAAGCGTAAGCGTGCGTCGGTTTGACTCGATGGTGAGCGAATAGTTTCTTATTTCAAACCAACCTGCGATGCCTTTTCCAACTCAAATTAATCGGTGGCGGTCGGCGTGGGGCTGGGTGGTCTTGATTTTGACGAGCGGTGGGAGGCTCGATGTTGACTTGGGCGATGAGGACATTTGGGCGTGCTGGGCAGAGCGCGGCTTCGTTGGCGCCGGCTGATCGTCATTTATGAACAAGGCCTTTGAGATTCGGTTAGCCGCTTTGGGGACGCGGATGGCGGACGTTGAGGAGCGATTTGTCTTAGGCTCGGGCCGTGGCGGCCAGAAGATCCAGAAAACCAGTTCGTGTGTGTGGTTGCGCCATCGACCCACGGGGGTGGAGACGCGGTGTCAGCGGGAACGTTCGCAGCTGGCCAACCGCGAGGTCGCTTGGGCCGAACTTTGTTCCAAGTTGGAGCAGCGGCAACGTGCGGAGTCAGCGCAGCGGCAAGACGAACGGGAGCAAGAGCGCCGTCGCCATCGTCAGAAAACGCGTGGTCAGAAGATTCGGATGATTCAATCCAAGCAGCATCGGGCTGGCATCAAATCCCGCCGGGGGCGACCGGAGGCGGAGTGAGGATTCTGGGGCGTGCGCGGCGAGGTGCGTGCGCAGGGCCCCGCGCGTCGTCGGCCTCCCGCGTACCGAGCTAAGAGGGCGGCGAGGGCGGCGAGGGCGGCGAGGGCGGCGAGGGCGGCGAGGGGCAAGCCTTCGTGGCTTCCGGCCGTCGCTTTTGGAGTTGTCATCGCGGAGGCGGGTGCCGTTCCTCATTACAGGGTTTTTCGCCCGTCGCCTTGACTGGCTCGCCCCATGACTGAGCTCTTCTTTCTTATGCGAAAAATTAACTTCCAGCTGCTACGAATTTTGCGCGGCGTGACGTTGGGCGCCCTCTTGGCGGTCAGCGCGGGATTTGCGGCGTCATCTGCTCAGCCTAATATTCTTTGGCTTTCCAGTGAGGACCATGGATTGCAAATGGGTTGTTACGGCGACGCCTATGCCACCACTCCGCATATGGACCGACTGGCGGCAAAGTCCCTGCGTTACACCCACGCGTGGTCGGCTGCACCGGTTTGCGCGCCCACGCGCACCACCCTAATTTCGGGAGTATTCGGACCCTCTTCCGGCGGTGATCACATGCGTAGCCTCGTCGCTTATCCTTCCGGTCAAAAAATGTTTCCCCAGTTGCTCCGAGCGGCGGGTTATTATGTCACCAACACCTCCAAGGAAGATTACAATTTGGCGAAGCCCGGTGAGGTTTGGGATGTGTCTTCGGGGCAAGGCCATTGGAAAAATCGTGCCGCGGGCCAGCCGTTCTTTTCGGTCTTCAATTCAACGAAGAGTCACGAGAGCCAGATCATTAAACTCGGGGCCAACCCGATTCACGATCCGGCCAAGGTGCGGGTGCCCGCGTACCATCCGGATACGCCGGAAGTCCGCCGCGATTGGGCTCTTTTCTACGATAGCGTGACGGCGGCCGATGCCGATGCGGGAGCGTTGCTGAAGCAGTTAGACTCCGACGCCTTGGCGGAAGACACCATTGTTTTTTATTGGGCCGATCATGGTTCAGGCATGCCTCGCAGCAAACGCTGGCCTTCCGATTCGGGACTGCACGTGCCGCTGCTGGTGCACATTCCCGAGAAGTTCAAGGATCTCCGCCCCGCCGATTATCAAGCGGGTGGTACGACTGACCGGTTGGTGAGCTTCGTCGATTTTGCCCCGACGATGTGTAGCTTGGCCGGGATCAAGCCTCCGGAGTGGATGCAAGGCTACGCGTTTCTGGGGAAGTTTATCGCGCCCGCCCAACCGTATGTTTACGGCTTTCGCGGTCGGATGGACGAGCGTTATGATCTCGTGCGGAGTGTGACGGATGGACGGTATGTTTACCTGCGCAACTATCTGCCCCATTTATCGCAAGGTCAGTATGTCTCGACGCAATTCAAGACCCCGACAACCGCCGTTTGGCGCCGGCTCTACGATGACGGTAAAGCGAACGCGGCGCAGAGTATTTTTTGGCAGACCCCGAAATCTCCGGAAGAATTGTATGATTTGCAGAACGATCGCGACGAGGTGAAGAATCTGGCGGGTTCGCCCGCTCATCAGGAAATTTTGGGTAAGTTGCGGGGCGCCCAGCAGGCGTTGGTCCGGCGCACGCGCGATCTCGGTTTTGTTCCGGAGGGTGAGCGACTCACGCGGGCCAAGGGATCGGCGCCTTACGATTTTGGTCACGATGATGCGAAGTACCCGCTCGAGCGTATTTTCGCAGCGGCGGAACTGGCGTCGGGCTTAAAATTAGAGGCGGTGCCGGCGTTGAAGGCATTGCTCAGTGATCGCGACAGTTCGGTGCGTTACTGGGGTGCGCTGGGTTTGCAGATGCGCGGTGGGGCGACGGTGGCGGCGGCTCGCGCGGATTTGCAAAAGGCCCTGCAAGACGACTCGCCGTATGTACAGATTACGGCGGCGGAATCGTTGGGCCAATTCGGAACGGAGGCCGATCTCAAGGGCGCGCTGAGCGTGCTCACCGAGCTCGGGAATTGGAGCCGGCACGATGCTTTTATCGTGATGACAGCGCTGCACGCGCTCGAGGCGCTCGGGCCGAAAGTGGCGACAGCGAAGAGCGCGATTCTGGCGCTGCCTCGGACGGGGCCGTCGCCCGACACGCGTTATGCGGCCTACATTCCTCGCTTGCTGGAAAATCTGAGCGCGAAGTTGGGGGCGGCGGCCAGCGAGAGTCCGCCGACCAAGGCGCGGAAGAAGAAAAAAGCCGGGGAGTGATCGCGCGACTTCTCGGGAGGGATGCGTCGCGCCTCACGGAGACCCCAGCTCGGCGCGTTCCCCAGCGTTCATGAGATTCAGACTTTGATTTGGCGGGTAGCCGCGAGCACCAGGGAGCGGACGGACCCTCGTCGCCGGCGCTCAGGACTACGGAAAAGTTCAGACTGCGGAGGGACGTTTTAATCAGACGACGGCTCCGAGTCTCAGACGGATCTTCCCCTGTTTCGGATAATTAAATTAGATGATTACGAGTGAAAACTTAGCGGTTATGTGTTGTCACTAAATCATGATAAATAGCCTTGCGCCCGGCGGCGCGGGCCCCAGCGTCGGGGCATGTTCATCAAGCGCAATC
>CAMDOF010000097.1 GCA_945903465.1 Opitutus sp. GAS368 | reverse complement strand
ATTATCCGAAGCCGGAAACCACCTCCGCGCCCGACCACGATCCGCCCGGCCAGCCGGCGTGACCTCGTCTCGAGACGCGGTGCCCCGGTCGCCCCGCCCGCGGGCGGCCGAGATTTTTTCACCTTCCGCAAGCTTGCCGAAGCTACACGGTGAACCGCGTGTTTCGCGACAAGCCCGGCGGCCTCGTCGTCGATTATCTCGGCCTCGCCGATCAACTGAAACACGCCCTCTCCGTCTACACCGAGAGCGGCGGGCTGGGAAACCCGGCGGTCGATACCGCGCAGGCTATCGCGATCCTCCAGGAGAAACATGAAATTGCCTGTGACATCCTGCACGGCCTCGCATGGGAGGCCGTGGTGGGTGATGCGAAAAAGACCTACGCGCTGCTCCCGGCGGCGCAGGAACACGTCCTCGAACAGCCGGACGGGAAAAAGCGCTTCGTGCAGGTGGTCACCGAGCTCTCGCGGGCCTTCGCTCTCTGCGCGGCGAGCGATGCCGCGACCGCGATCCGCGACGACGTCGCGTTCTTCCAAGCGATCAAAGCCGCGCTCGTCAAAACCGTCAGCCGTCGTGGCAAGAGCCCCGATCAGCTCGACGCCGCCGTGCGCCAGCTCGTCTCCGGTGCCATCACGACAGACGGAAAGATCATCGACGTTTTCACCGCTGCGGGGCTGCCGAAGCTCGACATTTCGATTCTCTCCGAGCAGTTCCTCGCCGAAGTGCGCGGCCTGAAACACAAGAACGTCGCCGCCGAGTTGTTGGCGAAACTCCTCAACGAAGAAATCAAAGTCCGGGCCACGCGGAATCTCGTGCAGAGCCGCCAGTTTTCCGAACTGCTCCAACGCACGCTGAACGCCTATCACAACCGCGCCATCGCCACGCAGGAAGTCATCGAGGAACTCATCAAGCTCGCGAAGCAACTCAGTGCGGCCGACCAGCGCGGCGTCGACCTTGGCCTGACCAATGAGGAAATCGCCTTCTACGACGCCCTCGCGAACAACGAAAGTGCGGTGCAGGCGATGGGCGATCAAAAGCTCCGCGTGATCGCCGCCGAGCTCGTCACCCAAGTCCGCAAGAGCGTGACCATCGATTGGACGCTGCGGGAAGGCTCCCAGGCGAAAATCCGCGTAATGGTGAAACGCATCCTCAACCGCTTTGGCTACCCGCCCGACCTGCAGGACGAAGCCGTCAAGACCGTGCTCGCGCAGGCGAATCTCTTGTGCGCGGAGTGGGCGGTGTGAGGGGATCGAGATGATGGTAAACGCCGCAAAGTACACCCGGCCCAACGAAGTCCACGGATGTCGAAGGCAGGGTGAGCAGAAACGCCGGACCTGCGCGCACGAAAACCCCAGCAGCCCGCAAAGTGTCGTCTATCTGATGCGCGGCTGACCGACTTTCAGCCTCAGGCGCACTCACTCCGTTGGTCGGTCGCGGCTGGTATATACCCCACTGGGGCAGTCCCAGTTAAGGGTGGGTTGGCAGCCGCAAATCTCGCCTCCGCTAAAAAAATCCAGCGGACTCAGAAGACCTGACTTACTTTCCAACCTCCTCTGCAACCAGCAGCGCCGACTTCGTGAGATAAGCCGCCAACCGCTCGTCCTTCCTTCAGACCCCCTCGTCGCGCGCAGAGAAATTTGAGAAACTAAATTCCGCCATCTCATTTTTGAATAAAGTTTTTCTAGAAATGCCGGAGCCGCCGATCTTTCACGTCGGCCGAAGTTTGGCTTCCGAAGTTTTACTGCTGGCTTGAGTGCAGAGCGCTTTTCCCGACGATCGGATCATGCGTTGCTCGGTAATTTTCTCCTGTTTTCTGGCGGTTTTCTGCCTGGCGGCGAGCGGTCCGGTGGCGGCCGCAACGACCCGGCCCAATATTGTTCTCATGGTGGCGGATGACCACGGCCGCGATGCCCTCGGTTGTTATGGGAATCCTCAAATTAAGACGCCGCATCTTGATGCGCTGGCGGCGGATGGCACGCGCTTTACGGCGGCGTTTTGCACGACCGCGAGTTGCAGCCCTTCGCGCTCGGTGATTCTCTCCGGTCAACATAATCACCGCAACGGTATGTATGGGCTCCAGCATGACGAACATCACTTTCAGTCATTCGATACGGTGAAAAGTCTGCCCGTGCGCTTGGGTGAGGCGGGTTATCGGACCGCGCGAATTGGTAAATTCCACGTGGGCCCGGAACCGGCCTTCGCGTTTCAAACCGTGCTTTCCGCCGGTGCCGCCAATGATCCCGCGACGATCGGGCGAAGTCCGGTGGAGATGGCTGAGCAGTCGCGCGGTGTGATCGAGTCCGCGGATGCGCGGCCGTTTTTTTTGTATTTTGCGAGTGACGATCCTCATCGTGCGAACGCGGTGTTGCCGAGTGGTAAGCCGACATTTGATACGTGGCCGCAACCGAATCGTTTCGGTAATCGGGACGAGGGCTATCCGGGAATTACGCCGGTCACTTACCGTGCGGAAGAAGTGCGCGTTCCGCCGTTTTTGCCCGACACGCCAGCGTGCCGGGCGGAGTTGGCGGAGTACTACCAAGCGGTGTCGCGTCTTGATCAAGGCGTCGGGCGGCTGTTGGCAATCTTGAAGGCCGCGGGAAAATATGACTCCACGTTGATCATCTATATTTCAGATAACGGCATGGCGTTTCCAGGCGCAAAGACGACTCTCTATGAGGCCGGTATGCGGTTGCCGTGCATCGTGCGCGCCCCGGGCCAGTCGCATCCGGGCGCGGTCCAGCCCGCGATGGTTACGTGGGCGGATCTCACCCCGACTATTCTGGACGCGGCGGGTGTGAGGAGCGAAGCGGGGGCCTTCGACGGGCGGTCGTTTCGGGCCGGTCTGGAGGGAGCGGCGCTGCCGGGTTGGGATGAAGTTTTTGCCAGCCACACCCTGCACGAGATCACGATGTATTATCCGATGCGGGTGGTGCGCACCCGCCGTTATAAGTTGATCGTGAATCTGGCCCACGAACTGACATTCCCTTTTGCGCTCGATCTCGCGAAGTCGCCGACTTGGATCAGCGCAACCCAGTCGGCGGGGAAACGATTGGGGCCGCGGCCGATCGAGCAATTTCTGCACCGGCCTAAATTTGAACTCTACGATCTCGAGAATGATCCCGAGGAAGTGGCGAACTTAGCGGACGATCCCCGGCAGCAAATTTTGAAGGCGGAGTTGCTCGCTAAGTTACAGGCTTTTCAAGTGAGGACACGAGATCCGTGGTTTCGGAAATGGGCTTTTGAGTGAGGAGCGGTTGGCAGAAATTCATCGGCCTGACGCCATGACGATGATCGCGAAACTGGGCGCTATCTGCACCGCTGCTGCGATCGTCCGCTCGGCTTCAAGTGCTTGTGGAATGGATACGCTAGCTTTAACACCAAGGTGAAACGCTGCAGCGGAATTAAGCCGCAAACGCCAGATTCCGCCGCCTCCGGCGCCCGCCCCAACCTTTGGGCCAAGCTCGGGGCTAGCCGGTAACGCCCGACCATTTCCGCGAAAGTGTGATTTGAGCGCCGGCCGCGGCGATCGCACGAGCGACGGTCTGAGTAGGTAGAATATCGGTGATCATGTTGATATTCGGATTAAACGGCGTCGTCAGGTCCGCAGTTTTGCGACCGAACTTCGATGCGTCGATTGCGAAGATCGTGCGCTCAGCCGCGGCGATCATTTTTCTTTGGGCGGCGATCACAAGAGGCTGCTGATTCCAGACCCCGCCCATCGTGACGCCGATCGCTCCGAGAATGGCCGGATCAGCCCGCGTGTTTACCAATGATTTTTCGCAGTTTGGGCCTTCGAGGATGCCTAGTCGGCCGAGAATACTTCCCCCGGTGGCGATTGTTTCGGGGCCGCCAATTTCAGCAAAAAACTGGCGATAGGAAGCGAGTTGGTAATGATCTTTTCCTGCTTTTTGACCAGCAAACGCGCGACGGCGGAGGTGGTCGTGCCGCCATCGAGAATTATCGTCGAACGGGGCGTAACGTAATCGGCGACGAGCCGCGCGATCTCGAATTTCTGGTCCGCCTGATGCTCGGTCCGCGTGATGAAATCATGATCGTGCAGAAGAGCGTCGGGATCAATGAGTGACGCGCCTCCGTGATGGCGGCGGACGATGCCCCGACTTTCGAGTAAGTCGAGGGGCGCCGGACCGTTGAGAGTGATCCGCCGAAAAGCTCGGCGAGGGAGTGGAGGTCGGCCTATTTATGCGCTCGAAGATGCTCCTCGATGAGGTGGATGCGCTGCGGGTTGGTCATGGTGGGGAAAGTTGACGAAATAATTGGAGATAAGCCGCCACCTGCCGATCGGGATCGAAGGTATCGCGAGCGAATTTTGCTGCCTGGTCGGCGCGCTTTCGGCTCGTGATAGGATCGGTCGAAATGAGCTGAAGCAGGTTGGTTCGGAACGTGGCGCGATCTCCCCTCGCGACGGCCCAGCCGGTGACCCCGGGAATAAAGCACTCCTCCATGCCTTGCGCTTGATAGACCACGGCGGGCAGACCGGCGGCTTGAGCTTCGATGAGAAAGTTTGAGAGTGCCTCGCTCCACGAAGCGTGGACGGCAACATCGGCGCATTGGTAAAGAGCGGTTGGCGCGGCCTGAAATCCGAGGAATTTCACGCGTGCCCCGAGTTGCTGCTGAGCGACCAAGTCTTCGCACGCGCGTCGAGCGGAGCCCTCTCCGGCTAGCCACAGCTGCCAATCGAGCGTCGCGGGCAGCCCCGCCATAATCTCGATAAGCTCGCGTTGATTTTTTTCGGGACGAAACATCGCTACACAAAGAAATATTTTAGTGGCCGCGGTGGCACCGTAGCGGGCACGGTGATCTTCAGTGGCGCCGGTAACTGCGCCCGCGGGAAACACCAAGGCGTTATGAATCACGGAGGTTTTTTGCGGGGGGACTTGGTACTTTTCAGTGAGCGCGTTCCGGGCCTCGGTGCTGTTGGCGACGATATGGCGCACTCGGTGCAGTGAACGTCGGAACAGCCCGGGCAAGGGTTTGCCGGTGCGTAAAGTGGCGATCACCGGTGGGCGAGGGTGGCTCGATTGGAGGCTGGCCCCGTAGCAATTCGCCATGCGACCCATACAAAGAATGACGTCAGGTGCGAGGGCGGTCGCCGTGGCGCGTAGCCGCGGAGCGTACCAGTCGAGGCCAAAGTCAAAGGCCTGCAACGCGTGGCGCCTGACGCTGGGGGTAACGGTGCTGGCAAGTTTACCACCCGGCCGGAACGTCAACAGGGTGGTGGCGTGACCCGCGGCCGCCCAAGCATTCGCGAGGAGAATAGATTGGCGTTCAGTGCCGCCGCTGCGGAGAAAATCTTGAACGATGAGGATTTTCATTGCCCGGCGGAAGGTCGGGGCGAAGGGTGCCTTCGCAAGTTATGAGATCTCCTTTCCTCCGATTGTTGGTGCACTGGTTGGTGCTCGCACTGGGCGTTGTGCTGGCCACGCGGCTTGTTCCCGGCATTCATTGCGCAGATGGAGGTACGTTGATCGCGGTGGTCATGCTGCTCCACTTTTCCCATGCGATTTTGAGACCGTTGCTCGTTTTGTTTACATTGCCGTTCATCTTTTTCACGTTGGGCCTTGGGATGCTTGTGATCAATGCCTTGTTATTTATGTTGGTCGGTTGGCTGGTGAATGGTTTTTCGGTCAATGGTTTTTGGCCGGCTTGCGGTGGCGCGCTCGTTGTCAGTATTACCGATATCGTGCTGAGTCGCCTGACGCGGCGGGAGTTGGTCGTCCCGCGGGATGCGCCGCCCCCGAAGTCCAGACAAAATCGCAAGGCCAACCGGGACGACGTGATCGATGTGTGATGATGGCGGCGGGTTGAAAGGTTTGCGCTTTCGGCGGCGTAAAAAATTGAGATGACCTGAGTATTCTTTTTTCGGCGGAGTTTCCGTTTGACGGGGTTTCTCCCCGTGATGAATTGGCGGGATGGCTGAAACTATAGAATACGATCTCATTGTCATCGGGGGTGGTCCTGCGGGTTACGCTGGGGCGATTCGAGCCGGCCAACTCGGCAAGAAGGTCGCTTGTATCGAGCTTGAACGGGCTGGCGGGACCTGCCTCAACTGGGGATGTATTCCGACGAAGGCGTTGCTCAAAAGCGCGGAATTTTTTCGGGCCCTCCAGAAAGCGGATACGTTTGGGATTACGGCCAAGGACGTCGGTTTTGATTTCGGCAAAGTGATGGACCGTTCCCGGGGCGTGGCTGGGCAGATGGCCAAGGGTATCGAGTTTCTATTCCGCAAGCATAAGGTAGATTACTTTGTCGGTCGGGCGCAGGTGACGGTGCCGACGATGGTGGAGATTATTGAGGGTGAACATAAGGGGAAATTTTTTAAGACGAAAAACGTTTTGCTGGCGACGGGTTGCCAGCCGCGGCGCATGGCTGGCGTGGCAGTTGATGGGCAGCGGGTGTTGACCTCGCGGGAAGCGCTCGAGCCGCGTGCGCGTCCGCCCAAATCTCTCGTGATTATCGGGGCGGGGGCGATCGGCGTCGAGTTCGCCTACTTTTTCAATGCCTTTGGATCCAAGGTCACCCTCGTTGAAATGTTACCCCAGATTGTGCCGGTGGAAGACGAAGAAGTGGCTCGATCACTCCAGCGCTCTTTCGAAAAACAGGGCATAACCGTTTTCGTAAATACGAAGGTTGAAAATGTGCGCGTGGGTAAAGAGTCGGTCGTGCTGTCATTGCTTAAAACCGGCGAGGCTAAGCCAGTTGAGATTGAGGCGGAGTCGCTTTTGATCGCGATTGGGGTCACGCCACATTTGGAGCGTACGTTATCTTCGAGCGTGCAGCTCGAACTCGAGCGCGGTTACGTTAAAGTGAATGACCGTTACGAGAGCAGCGTGCCGGGCATTTATGCGGCCGGTGATATTATCGGTCCTCCGTGGTTAGCGCATGTGGCAACCTACGAAGCGGTCAACGCTGTCGCCGCCATGTTCGGTCACGGGCATGGGGGACGAGTGAAGGTTTTTCCTGGAGCCACCTATTGCCACCCGCAGATCGCGAGTGTGGGCATCACGGAGAAAATCGCCAAAGAAAAAGGTCTTGATTATCGGGTCGGCAAGTTTCCCTTCACCGCTTCGGGCAAGGCCGTCGCGGCAGGCGACTCGGAGGGGTTTGTTAAAGTGATCAGCGAGGCGAAGACAGGAGAAATCCTGGGGGCGCATATTCTCGGTCACGAGGCCCCTGAGTTAATCGCGGAATACGTGTTGGCGATGAATCTAGAGGCGAGCATCGAGGAAGTGCACCACTCCATTCACGCGCACCCGACTTTGAGCGAAGCGCTCATGGAAGCGGCCGCGGCGACGACGGGTGAAGCGATTCATATTTGATCGCAGGATCACCCGATGCGTCCCCGGGAGCACCTGCGCTCCCCGGGAGCACCCGCGGTCAGCGGCGATCAGATCGCGCTGGGCGGTCGTTAGCGTCTCTTCCGAAATGGCGGGTTCGTTTTACCAGAGGGTAGCGTGCCTTCCGCGGCCATTTCCTTGATCAAGCTTGTGAGATAGGGGATCAGTTGCTTCTTGCGGCTAACGATGCCCGGCATATCGAAAATCTCATCTTGCTCGACGTGCGGATAGCTGATTTTCGCGATAATCGCGGCTTCCCCTTTGACGATGAGGAGAGAGTTTTGAGTGTTAATATCCGTGACCAGCAGCGCGGCGAAGGTGAGGCGCTCTTCTTCACGGAGGTCTTGGATTGCGCCGGTGATCGGTTTGGCGTGCTGCCAGAAATTACCAAAACCCAGTTCCTCGACCTGAGAAACGGCGAAGCGCAAACCCTCTTCCTCGTAAATTTTGAAATCAGACCGGACCACTTTTTCCGGTGGATTCGCGATGATTACCGATCCCGAGTTGAAAATTTGGTCGGCGAGCTGCTTGGAGTTTACCCCGGCGATCTCCGCCAGCCACGCGAGCATGATCGCGTCTTTTCTCGTGGTCGTCGGTCCGTTGAGATGGAGGGTATCAGAAATCAATCCGGACATCATGATCCCGGCAATCGCTGGCGAGGGTTGGATGCCTTCGCGTCGAAAAAGGTCCGCAATAATGGTGCAGGTGGAACCGACAGGTTCGTTGATAAAAAGAATGGGTTGGGCGGTATTGAGTGAGCCGAGCCGGTGATGATCGATGATTTCAGAAATGGTAATCTCATCGGCCCCGGGAACCGCCTGGGTGAGTTCGTTGTGGTCGACCAGAATTAACCGGGTCTGCACTGGTTTGAAGATATCGCTTTTAGTTAAAATTCCAATGAGCGTGCCGTCGTCGCTGACGACCATCACTGCGTGGTTGGTGAGGGTAAATTTTTTGCGGACGTCGGCGATTCGCTCATCTGGGCCGACCTTAACAAAACTTCGGTCGACCACTCGCTCGATGCTGGAGGCGGTCCGAACGACCCAGGCCGTCGTCGCGGAGTCGTAGGGGCTGATGATAATCGTCACGCTCTTTTTTTTCGCCAGAGCGACCGTCTCTGGCTCAATGGCGAGTCCGCTGGTGATGATCAATGCGCGGATACCCAACTCAATGGCTCGTCGTTGGACGTCTGACCGGTCGCCAACAATAATAATAGATTGGTTAGCCGGGATGTTTTCCCGCTCAGAGATGGTCCAGAAAGACCGAATATCCATCGTGCCCAACCGCACATAAAAATCCTCGACGCTCGCCTCATTAAACAGCTGGAGGGCGCTTCCCTTCAGGGCGCGGGCGATGGCCGCAAGAGACGTATGCACCTGCCTCATTAGGCGGGGCTCGTTGACCCGAGGGATGAAAATTCCGCCGAGATGAGCGCTGGAGACCGTGCCGATGGGTTGGCGCTGAGCATTCGTGACAGGCAGAACTCTGATTTGGTGGCGGTCGATCAGTTCGAGGGTTTCGGCGCAGGTCGCTTGCTCGGAAACGGCGATGACGCCCGCAGTCATTAAATCGTGAACGCGGGGCGAAACATCACTGAGGTAGTGGGGAAGGGGTTGTTGAAATCGAGTGAGAATGGTATCGATCCGGGCGTTGGAGTTCCCGCAGCGGGCGGCGATGTAGCCTCGTTCGCCCCGGGCTTCTTTGAATGCGGCGTAGGCAATGGCCGAGCAGATCGCGTCCGCGTCGGGGTTTTTGTGGCCGACAATATAGGTGGGCGGCGACGGTGGTGGCGTCGCGGGATCGAGAGGGTAGGCGTGGGCAGTGGGACGAGCTAGATTCATGTTGGCGGGTGAACATGGACTGCGCCGTACGCAGGGGAAGCGGGAAAAGAAAAAGCCCGACCGGAAAACCGGGCGGGCTTTGTTCGAAAAGAGTGCCTAAGCTGAATCGCTCAGGGTCCGCGGGCCGCCAAGGTTCCGCCGGTTGAGCCCACCATTCCGCCGGCACCTGCCGGTGGCGGAATGCCGTAAATACGCGCGCTCGTGGCGGTCGCCGCCGTGCCGTTAAGAGGGATCCCTTGGCGAATATCGATGGGGCGAGTCGTGCTGGTGCTGCTCGGATTATTGGATACGAACGGGCTGGTGGCGGTGGTGATACTGGAGAAGAAGCCGACATTTCCGCCGAGGAAGGCGATAAATCCACCGGTGTCCTTATAGACGCCGCTCGTCGAATTCCAAACCCCCTGCGCGGTCAGTCCGCGGGTATAAAGCACGGGGGTGGTGGCGGGGTCGTTCATTTTAATCCCGCCGACGAATTCCCACGAGGGGGACCGCGACGTCGTAAACTGCGTGTTTAGGGAATTACGTTGAGCGGTCGGCTGGATGATGAATTGCGGATAGGTGCCGTTGAAGGCGGGGTCGTTCTTCGCGAAGTAGAACGACGCATCACTAAGAATGTTGTTCTTGGCGAGAATTCCGGGCCATTTCCAAGCGGGCTGCGGCGCGTTCAGAGTCGCGTTGGCAATATTCTGGGGGTCGGGTAATCGATCTTGGTTGTCGCCTGCGTAAATTTGGGCGGCCTTGAGGATCTCGCGGGCGCTGTTGGCATCGACGGATCTTTGAGCTTTTTCTCGAACTGTGCCGACGGTAGGAATCACGATCGCAGCCAAGATGCCGATGATCGCGATGACGGTGAGGAGCTCAATAAGAGTGAAACCAAGCTGGCTTGGGCGGCGGCGTACAGACGCTCCGTCATTGGTCGAGCTACGAGGTAGGATGGGCATATTTGAGGGGACGATATTCGGTGAGACGCAAATGAGCGCGCAAGAGTTTCGCTGAAAAATCGCGGGTACAAGCAGAATTTGCCGTCCGAGGCTGGACAAAGCTTTTTTCGACCAATTACTTTGGCGGGTAATGAAGGTCTACTTTGACGGCAAGTTTGTCGATAGTGCTGATGCGAAGGTTTCCGTGTTTGACCACGGACTTCTCTATGGCGACGGCGTCTTTGAGGGGATTCGCCTTTATGGGGGCAATATCTTTCGGCTCGATGAGCACCTTGAGCGACTCGAGTATTCGGCCAAGGCGATTATGTTGCAGTTGCCGCTCACTCGCGCGGAACTCGCGGCGGCGACCTGCGAAACGTGCCGCCAGAATGGCCTGACGGACGCCTACATCCGCTTGGTGGTAACGCGAGGGGTGGGCGATCTTGGTTTGGCTCCTTGGCTTTGCCCCAAGCCGACGGTTTTTATCATCGCGAGCAAAATTTCGCTCTATCCTCCGGAACACTACGAAAATGGCCTCGCGATCGTGACCGTACCGACTCGACGAATTAACCCGGCCGCGCTGCCGCCGACGATTAAGTCGCTCAACTATATGAATAATATTTTGGGCAAAATCGAGGCTCGGCAGTTTGGCGCCTTGGAGGCGATTATGCTCAATGACCAAGGTTACGTCGCGGAGTGCACAGCGGATAACGTGTTTATCGTGCATAAGGGCGAGATTATCACGCCGGGGGCTTCGCAGGGGGCGCTCAAAGGCGTGACCCGCTCCACCATCATCGATATCGCGAAGGATACGGGAATTCCCGTTCGCGAGGCCGACATGACCCGCTACGATATTTGGGTGGCTGACGAATGCTTTCTGACTGGATCGGGGGCTGAGGTCATTCCCGTCGTCAAGCTTGACGGTCGCGTGATCGGGGCGGGCAAACCCGGACCGATTACGCAGCGGGTGCTCGAGGCTTTCCGTAAACGGGTGCTGATTGAGGGGACTCGAATTTGAGTCCCGCCGATCGTCGGACCAAGGTCGGTGCACTCCCGTTTTTCGTGACCGGGCTGATGTCGACTCGGGCGATTATATTCGGCACGGGCATTTTGCTCGATGCTTTCCGAACTAAGACTTTTCGTGCCTTTACTTGCCAGCGGGCCCGACTTTGGCATGTTAGCGCTTCTCGAAATTTAAACTGAATTCATGGCCAACCCCCTGAAATGTGATCTCTGCCCGAAGCCTGCGACGGTTCACCTCACGCAGATTGTGAACAGTAAAGTTCATAAGGTAGACCTGTGCGAAGCGTGTGCGCAAGCCAAGGGGGTGACCGATCCAAGTGGTTTTTCGTTATCGGACCTCTTGCTGAAGGCCTCGCTCAATCCGGAATCTCCGGCGGGTGGTTTACGGTGCGAGCGCTGTGGCTTCACGCAGAGTGATTTCAAAAAGCACGGCCGCTTTGGTTGCCCCATTTGCTACGACACCTTTCGTGGCGTGGTGGAGCCGATGTTGGAGACGATGCACAATGGTACGGCGCACACCGGAAAGATCCCGCACCGTGCCATTGAGCGAAAATCTTTTTACGATCGCGTTGCCCGGCTCGAACTCGATCTCGCCGAAGCCATCAAGTCAGAACGCTACGAGGACGCTGCCCGCACCCGTGATGAAATCAACCAAGTCAAACAAGCGTTCAACCAGCACGTCGCGCTCTAAGGCCATGACGATTTCGTCACTGATCGCTACCCCGTCTGAACTCACTGATTCCGTGAGTACCAAGACGGCGATCGTTCTGATGACCCGCATTCGTCTCGCGCGCAATTTGGCTGGTCATGCGTTTCCGGGTTGGGCGAAGCCGGCCCAGCGGGTCGAGAGCTTCGCGCTTTGCCGGGCCGCCGTCGCCGCGACGCCGCAGATGAAACGCTCGGTCGATGTTGCCATCGCTGATATTTCCGAACTGGAACGTCAAATTCTCGTCGAGCGGCATCTCATCAGTCGTGAACTGAGCGGCGCCAAGGCGGGCGCCGGGGTGATCATCAGCAAGGATCAGGCCTTCTCCGTCATGATGAATGAGGAGGACCATTTACGTATTCAAGTGCTGCGCGCGGGCTTTAATCTCAAAAGGGCTTGGAGCAGCATTAACGATCTGGATTCTGCCCTGGAGGATAACCTCGACTTCGCGTTCTCTCCGACCCTCGGTTACCTGACCGCTTGCCCGACGAATCTCGGCACCGGTATGCGCGCGTCGGCGATGATGCACCTGCCCGCGCTCGTTATTTCCAACCAGATGGAAAAGATCGTCCGAGCGGTCAACCAACTCGGTATGGTCGTCCGTGGTTTGTTCGGGGAGGGTTCTGATGCGAGCGGTTCTATTTTTCAGATTTCCAATCAGACCACGCTTGGAGAATCCGAGGCGGAAATTATCAAGCGCTTAGGCTCCGTTCTGCAATCGATCGTTGAGCACGAGCTCAATGCTCGGGGTAAGCTGCTCGAGGCCGATGCGAGCAAGCTGTTTGACAAGGTCGGGCGAGCCTTCGGTATCTTGCAAAACAGCCATTTGCTCAGCTCCAGCGAGGCTATGAATCTGCTGTCGCTGATCCGCCTGGGCGTTGATCTAGGTTCTTTTCCTGAGGCGCGCCGCGCGATGATCGATCGGCTCTTTATTGAAGCGCAGCCCGGTCATTTACAACACGCCCAGAAAGGTGAATTCGATCCGGGGCAGCGCGATGTGATCCGCGCCACGCGATTGCGCTCCGAGTTTGCTGATTTCGTGCGACCGGATTTTGATTTAAAAAATAAAACGAAAAGCTAAAGCCTTTATCCCTCTATACTATGTCTCAGGAGCCAATGAATAATTTTACGCCACGTGCCCAGCAGGTACTGGCGTTAGCCCGCAAAGAAGCCGACCGCTTTCACCATAATTATGTGGGCACGGAGCATCTGCTGCTCGGCTTGATCAAGCTGGGTCAGGGCGTCGCCGTCAGTGTTCTGCAGAAAATGGGACTCGACTTGGAAACCGTGCGTGCGGCCGTCGAGAAGCAGGTCGGAACGGGGCAGGAAACTAAGACTCAGACCAGTATTCCTTACACCCCACGGGTTAAAAAAGTTCTCGCGCTCTCAGGCAAGGAGGCTAAAACCCTCAACCATTCTTATGTCGGGACGGAGCATATTTTACTCGGCCTCCTCCGTGAGGGCGAGGGCGTGGCGGCCCGCGTACTCAAGTCCTTGGACGTCGATATCGAGCGTACCCGCAACGAGATTCTGCGGGAACTCGATCCCCAGTTTTCGGGTAGCCAGCCGGGCGAAGGCGGCGAAGAAGCCGCGGCCGGCAATCCGCAACGCGCCGGGGCCCAGCCGGAAGATAAAAAAGATCTTAAAACGCCCGCGCTGAAGGCTTTTGGACGCGATCTTACCGAGCTTGCTCGCAAGGGGGAAATGGATCCGGTCATTGGCCGGAAAAACGAAATCCGCCGCGTAATTCAAATTCTTTGCCGGCGCACCAAGCATAATCCGGTGCTTATCGGCGAGGCGGGTGTGGGCAAGACCGCGATTGTCGAGGGTCTCGCCCAGGAAATCGCGAGTGGTAATGTGCCCGAGATATTGCTCGATAAAAAGGTCATTACGCTCGATCTCGCCTTGATGGTCGCTGGCACCAAATATCGCGGCCAATTTGAGGAGCGCATCAAGGCCGTGATGGATGAAATTAAACGGGCTAAGAACGTCATCATCTTCATTGACGAACTCCACACGATCGTTGGCGCGGGTGCGGCTGAGGGTGCGATGGACGCATCAAATATATTTAAGCCCGCGCTGTCCCGTGGCGAACTTCAGTGTGTGGGTGCCACGACGCTCACCGAGTATCGCAAATACATCGAAAAAGATTCCGCGCTCGATCGCCGTTTCCAGTCCGTCAAGGTCGAGGCGCCCTCCGTCGATGATACGATTCTGATCCTGAAAGGAATCCGCTCAAAATACGAAGACCACCACAAGGCCATCTTCAGCGACAAGTCCATCGAGTCTGCCGTCAAACTTTCTGACCGCTACATTACTGGCCGCTTTCTACCGGACAAGGCGATCGATGTTATGGATGAGGCCGGTTCACGCGCACGCATCGGCGCGCTCGTTCGCCCGCCGGACTTTGAAAATCTCACCAAGGAAATTGAAAACGTCTGCGCCTTGAAGGAAAAGGCGATCAGCGAGCAGCATTTCGAAGAGGCGGCGAAATTCCGTGATCAAGAAAAACAACTCCGCGCAAAGCAGGAAGAGGCGACCGCCGAATGGAAAAAACTCCGCGACGAAAAACGAGTGGCCATTGATGAAGATTTGATGATGCAGGTCGTGGCCGACTGGACGGGCATTCCCCTTTCACGGATGGAGAAGAAGGACAGCGAGAAACTGCTAAACTTGGAGAGTGAGTTACAGAAAGCCGTCATCGGGCAAGACGTCGCTTGCAGCGCGATCGCCCGAGCCTTGCGGCGGTCCCGCGCTGATTTAAAAGATCCGCGCCGCCCGATCGGTTCCTTCTTGTTCGTCGGCCCGACTGGTGTCGGTAAGACGATGCTCGCGAAGCAACTGGCTTCTCAGATGTTCGGGAAGCAAGACGCCATCATTCAGATTGATATGTCTGAATACATGGAGAAGTTCGCCGTTTCCCGTCTCGTCGGCTCTCCTCCCGGCTACGTCGGCTACGAGGAGGGCGGCCAACTTACGGAGGCGGTTCGTCGCAAGCCCTATGCCGTTGTCCTTTTTGACGAAGTGGAAAAGGCGCATCCAGACGTCATCCAGTTGCTGCTCCAGATACTCGAGGATGGCCGCTTGACGGACTCCTTGGGGCGTACGGTGGATTTTCGTAATACCGTCATTATTATGACCTCAAATGTCGGGGCGGCTTTGCTCCAGCGGCAGACCTCGATGGGCTTTGCTGCCGCGACGACTAATTTCAATGATGCGGAGAAAATGCGCGAAAAGGTGCTCGAGGAAGCGAAGCGTGTTTTCAAACCGGAGTTCCTGAATCGCATCTCGGATATCGTTTTCTTCCGCCCTCTCGCGAAGCTTGATTTGGTGAAAATTGTCGATCTGGAGATCGCCCAGTTCGCCAAGCGTCTGACCGATCGGAAAATTACGCTCGAATTCACCCAAGAAGCGAAGGATCTCCTCATCGAGAAGGGTTACGATGAGAAGTACGGGGCGCGCCCGTTACGTCGCGCGGTCGAACATTACCTCGAAGATCCTTTGGCGGAAGCTTTGCTTCGAGGTGAAATTAAGGATGGCGAATCAACCCTCGTCGCGCGAGAGGGTGAGAAAATTATCTTTAAACAAAAAACGCCACCGGTGGCGCCGAGCGGTGTGTCGGTCTGAGCTACGTGGCCGACTTGTCATCTAACTTCGCCCCGCCGGCCGAATTCATCGGCCGCGGGGTTTTTTCTTTTGATCGGTAATTTGCACCAAGGCGGGATTGGGTTGGCGCCCTCGCGACGTCCTGCACCCGCCGGCAAGCGGTTTCGCTGCGGTGGTGGCGGGGCGCGGTATTTACCCTGGCTGGCGCTGCTCCTGATTTGGGCACCGCTAGCGAGACCAGGGTCCACGCTCCGAGCCGCCCCAACGCCATCGATTTCTGAAAGCGAGGCATTAGACGCACCCACGCCGCACCGCCTCGCGGCGCTGCAGGCCTCCGCGCAGCGCGAGGGCTGGGCTTCTCAAAGCCCCGCGCTCCTGACGGTGGCGTTTCGAGCCTACGAGCGGGAGAGATTCCGGGCAGCTGAAGGGTGGCTCAGCGTGTATCGATGGTCTGCGCTCATCGGCCAATCCGAGGCTGACTTCGTCACCCGTTGGTTGGAGGCAGTCCAGACCGCCCGAGTGGGACACGCGAACATGTCTCAGCATTATGAGCTCAAGGACCGGCCGTGTGCGGCGCAGCTTTCGGCCGAGCTCCAGTCGTGGCTCCTCGCAAACCAAGTTTTTTCCTCCGCTTTCTTCGCTTTGCTTTCCCCAGTCGACTTCCTGCCAAGGGTTTTGGAGATATTGAACGATCTCCATCGCCAGGATCCGATCCGATTTAAGACCTACGCGAATCTCGCGCTGGCGATTGCGGTTGTTTATGATGTGGCGCCGCCGCCGTTTTGGCCGCATCGTCAGGTGAGTCCGGCGGCGCTGCCTCGATTGCTACCAGCGCCCACGGAGGCCTTCGCGTGGTGGGTGCGGCAGGATCAGCAGAGGCGGACGTTTCATCGCTTGGCCCAGCTCGGTGCCAGCGAATTGAAGTTCGTCGTCGATACTCCCGCGACCTTGGCGGAACTCGAGTGGGCGCAGAAAGTTTCGGTGCACTCGTTGGAACAATTGGCGCGTAATTATGCCTTGGTGCGCTATCGGCAGGATCGAGTCACCGGCGATCGCCCGATTTGGCCGGGAAAGACCTACCAGTTAGCGGACATTTTAGCTGAGGGAGGGATCTGCGCCGACCAAGCCTATTTCGCGGCCCAGCTGGGCAAAGCTCGCGGGGTGCCCACTTTTCTAATTCACGGCGCAGGTGATGGTGGACGCCATGCGTGGTTTGGCTTTCTGGAAGCCAATCAGCAGTGGCAACTCGATGCGGGCCGCTACGTGGAGCAGCGCTTGGTGACCGGTTACGCGTGGGATCCTCAGACTTGGCGAGAACTTTCAGATCATCAATTACAGTTTCTGAAACAGCGTTTTCACGGGTTGCCTTCCTTTCAACAGTCGCGCGTCCACGCAGACTTCGCCGCGGAGTACATGGTACGCGGTCAAGCTGCCGCCGCCGCCGTCGCGGCCCGCCAAGCGGTGCGATTTGAGCGTCGCAACCAAGCGGGTTGGGAGGTGCTGTTCGCGGCTGCCCAGCGGGAAGGGAGGGACGCCAAGACGGTGGAAAGCCTGCTCCGTGAGGCCGCGTTGGCATTTCAGCTTTTCCCTGAGATTGAGGCGCTTTACGTGAATCGGGTGGCGGCGAGCTTACGCGGCCGAGGCGAAAGCAGCGCCGCCGAGGCGGAGGTGCGGCGAATCGCTTTGAAAAATAAAGTCGTGCGCACTGACCTGAGCGTACAACAAGCGGGTGATAGTGTGACTCGCGCGATGGCAACTCAGCCAATCCCCGAGCAGATTCGGGCCTATAACTCCGCGGTTGATAACTACGGCCATGGGGCAGGCATGAGTTTTTTTGATCGGGTAGTGACCCCTTTTGTAGAGCACCTGCTCAATCGCGGTCAACGGACCGAAGCTCGCCACGCGCTCGATCGAGCCCGTCGCGTGTTGCAGGTAGGGTCGGGCAGCCAGCTGGACCGTGAATTCGAACAGTGGCAGCTTCGCTTGGCGTTGAAATGAGATCCGCGAGACCCGAGGATCCAGTGCGTGGTTTGATCGGACGAGTATCCGTTTTTATGAGGGGTGGCCGCGAGATCCGATCAGGGAGTTTCCGGGGAAGTTGGATGAGATGAAAAGATGGGGAAGGGCTGATGGGCGAGCACGGCGTTGGTGCGTTTTGATTTTTGGGCTGCGTTTGCCTCCGATTATTTGGCCTCTCGCGACGGATCTACGCCTGCAGCAGCAGGGTCAGCGAGGTTCATCGAGGAAGGCGCGCCGGCTTCGTCGCGGCGCCGGCGATGGCCAGAAATGCGGCGAGTGCTGGGTCTGGCGGCGGCAGCGCGCGCCAGCCGAGGACAAGTCGGCTCTCGGGCGCGGGCCCGTTTATCGGACGAAAAGTTACCTCGGGCGGGAGATTTTTTGCCTCCGAGGGGGTCATAAAAGTTGCGCCGAGTCCTGCGCGCACCAGTCCGATGCCGTTGGCTCGCGGCCAGATTTCCTCGGCGATCCGCGGAGTGACTCCCGCGCTGGAAAAAGCGGCCAAAATCCGGTCGTAGAAGCCGGGATTGTGCGTCCGCGGAAAGAGGACAAACGGGGTGGCGGCGAGGTCGCGGAGGCGCAACGGCATCCGTGGCGCAAGGGGATGCTTTGCGGGCAAGAGCACGCCGTTACGCTCCCTGAGCAGCTCGTGCGTGCGGAGGGCCGGGGTGGGGGTGTCGGGGTGAAAAAAGCCGCAAGCAAGCTCGCCGGACTGCAGGGCGGCGGTCTGGGCGGAGGTCGGCGACTCAGTCAACTCGAGGCGTATGCCGGGGTGGCGCCGATGAAAATCATGGAGGATGCGAGGGAGCACGGTGGCCATTGCCAGTCCGGTGAAGGCGACGCGGACGCGGCCCACTTGTCCGCTGGCGAGCGCTTGCAGATCAGAGGGAATTGCGGCGAGCCCGCGCAGCAAGGGCTCGGTTCGCTCGATCAGTAACCGGCCGGCCGCGGTCACCTCAACACCGCGTCGGCTGCGAGTGAGTAAGGATGTTTTCAGGATGGCTTCTAATTGCATGATCGCCCGACTTAACGCCGGCTGGGCGATCGCCAGAGTCTCGGCGGCTCTTCGAAAATGGAGCTGGCGCGCCACCTCTCGAAAGTAAACGAGATGGCGCAACTCAAAAGGGAACTGATACTCACGGGGCATCACGGATACCGAAATAAGTATTTCCCGAGTATGGCAACGTTGTGCTAGTCTTCTCCCCTAAATTAACGACTTCATGTTTGCACCCAAATCTCTTTTTGAAAAAGTCTGGGACGCGCACAGCGTCCGAACCCTGGCCAACGGTCAGACCCAGTTGCTGGTGGGCACGCACCTGATTCACGAGGTGACCAGCCCGCAGGCTTTCGGCATGGTGCGAGACCTCGGCCTGAAGGTGGTGATGCCTCATCGGACGTTTGCGACGGTGGATCACATTGTTCCGACGGATCAAGTGGTGGAGCCGTATCGCGATACGTTGGCCCAGACGATGATGGAGGAACTTCGCAAGAACTGTGCGGAGTTTGGCATCACTTTTTTTGATCGTGCCACTGGCAAGCAGGGTATCGTCCATATCGTCGGGCCAGAGCAGGGGATCACGCAACCGGGGACCACGATCGCGTGCGGCGACTCGCACACCAGCACGCACGGCGCGTTCGGCGCGATCGCCTTCGGTATTGGTACCACGCAGATCCGGGATGTTTTGGCGACTCAGACGATGGCCTTGGGCAAACTTAAAGTTCGCCGAATCAACGTGACGGGCAGACTACGGGCCGGAGTTTACGCCAAGGACGTGATTTTGCACATTATTCGCGTGCTGGGTGTCAATGGCGGCACGGGCTTCGCCTATGAATATGGCGGGGAAGTCTTCGACCGCTTCACGATGGAGGAGCGGATGACGGTGTGTAATATGTCGATCGAGGGCGGCGCGCGGGCGGGTTATGTGAACCCGGATGAAACCACGTTTGCCTATTTAAAAGGGCGGCCGTACGCGCCGAAGGGAAGTGCTTGGGAGGGAGCGGTGGCGCGTTGGCAAGGGTTCGCCAGCGACGCTGGATGTCGTTACGATGATGTGGTTAATTTCAACGGCACGGACATAGCGCCGACGGTCACTTGGGGTATTAATCCGGGTCAGGCGATTGCGATCGACGAGACGATCCCTGACCCAGCGAAGACGGTCATCATCGATGAGAAGTCATCCATTGAGGAGGCGTTGGCTTATATGAAATTGTCTCCGGGAGCGCCGATCAAAGGGACCAAGATTGATGTGGCTTTTATCGGATCATGCACCAACGGGCGGTTGAGTGATTTTCAGGAGGTCGCGAAGTTTATTCGTGGTCGGAAAGTTGCGGCGGGGGTTAAAGCGATCGCGGTGCCTGGTTCGCAAATAGTGGGGTTGCAGTGTGAGCATTTGGGCTTGGACAAAATTCTCACCGAGGCTGGCTTCGAGTGGCGGGCCGCGGGCTGTTCGATGTGCTTGGCGATGAACCCGGACAAATTAATTGGTGATCAACTCTGTGCCAGCTCTTCAAATCGCAATTTTAAGGGCCGGCAGGGGAGCCCCACCGGTCGGACTTTGTTGATGAGTCCTCTAATGGTGGCGGCCGCGGCCGTGACTGGCAGCGTGGCGGACGCGCGCGAAGTTTTTGCGGTGAGTGCGGATTGAGCGCTTAGTTTTATTAATCATCCCTCTTAAAATCTGTAACTGTAGACTCTATGGCTCTAGCGAAAATCACCTCTATCACCGGTCGCGGCGTCTATGTCCCTGGCAACGACATCGACACGGACCGGATTATTCCCGCGCGCTTTATGAAGTGCGTCACCTTCGATGGGCTCGGCGAGTTTTTGTTTTTCGATGTGCGTAAAAACGCCGATGGCTCTGATAAGACCCACCCGCTCAATGACGCGCGTTTCAAGGCTGCGAGCATTCTTTTTTCTGGCGCAAATTTTGGCTGCGGTTCCTCGCGAGAGCATGCCCCGCAAGCGATCCAAAAGTATGGATTCCGGGCAGTGATTGCTGAAAATTTCGCGGAAATTTTCTTTGGAAATTGCACGACTCTCGGGATTCCTTGCGCCACTGCCGCGCGCGAGGACATTGCGCGAATCGCCGCGGCGATTCAGGCGGATCCGGCAGTTGAAATCGTCATTGATGTTGATTTGCAGGTCATTCGTTTTGGGGGCGAGACGATCCGAGCGGCGGTTCGTGCGACCGATCGGGATGCGTTGATTAACGGTCGTTGGGATGCGATTGGCGAATTGCTCGACGGCATGCCAGCGATGCAGGCGACCGCGGCGAAGCTCCCTTACTTCTTGCCCTGATCGCGCGGCGCCCGCGGGTTCGCCTGCTCTGCAAACTAATTTTTATAGCACAAGAGGGCCCCGAACTTTCGAGGGCTCCGAACTTTTCCCTCGCCCTAGGGTCGGAGTGTGACAACTTTTATTTAAGTTATGCTTTTCGCCATGATCGAAGTCCTCACGGGTGCGGGAGTGTTAATATATCCGCTGGGCATCTGCTCGGCCGCGGCCGTATTCATTGTTTGCGAGCGGGCTTACTCTTTGCGTAAGGCGGCCGTCATGCCTCCCGACTTAGTCGACGCCGTGGTTAACGGTCGCCCCTTGATGGGCGGCAAGCATACCGTGCTGGCGCGGATCGTGGAGTTTGCGGAGCTGCACAAAAATGACGAGGGTGCCGTCAAGGCTTTTGCGCGGCTCGAGCTTAACCGGATGGAGCGTGGCATTCCTTATTTGGACGTCATTTACGCCGCGGCTCCGCTGATCGGTCTTACCGGCACAGTGACGGGCCTTTTACAGGTTTTTTCCCAGATTTCTCCTGATACCGGTTTGCCTGATCCGGTGGCCTTTACCAAGGGGGTCGCCTTGGCCCTTTCCGCCACCGTGATTGGACTTTGTATCGCGATTCCCTCCCTGGTGGGAAGTGGTTATCTTCAGCGCAAGTTAGAGAATTACGCCGCGCAGTTGGACGTCTTGTTGGAGCGGATTCTGCAACGCAGTCGTTGATGAGCTTGCTTGCAAATAAGCGGCGGAAACGGCCCGAGCTGAATCTCGTACCGTTGATTGATGTGCTCGTGATGCTGATATTTTTTGCGTTTGTCACGATGCAGTTCAAATCGGCAGCCACTCTAAATATCACCCTTCCGAAGGTCGAGACCGCGGGCAAAAATGAGTTCCGAGGCAACATCACGATCGCGATTAACAAGGATGGTTCTCTCTCTTTTAATGGTAAGGCGGTGGCTGATGCTGAGCTGCCCGCACTTCTTCAGCAGGTGAAAAAAGTGGATAAGGATATTCCGGTGCTGATCCGGTCGGATGAAAAGGCGACGCTGGACCGTTTGACTTTTGTTTGGGATGCCTGTCGGAAGGCGGGGTTGAACAAACACAGCCTGCAGTCGCGCTGAGCGATGAACCTTCGGGGCCTCTTGGGGTGAGCCCGCGACTTGTCTGGGCATGGCCACTCGGGGGGAGGGCAGGTGCGCCCGGTGGGACGTGGGGAAGCCGTGGCAGAGCGGAGAGTAAGCGGGATGCTTTGAGCGCAAAAAAGCCGGCGTCCAATGAAGGGTGCCGGCGGGAGTTTGAACGGGTGCGGCTCTCGTGATCAGGTCGTGGCGGCGGGTGCGAAGAGATCTTCGAGCGAGTCGCTTTCGGTGCTGATGTCGGCGAACAGCCAAGAGGAAAGATAGCGCTCGCTGCTCGACGGAACGATGACGACGATTTGTTTCCCCTTATTTTCGGGACGTTGGGCCAACTGTAGGCCGGCCCAAATCATCGCGCCCGAGGAGATACCGACGGGAATCCCGTCGAGCTGGTTTACCTGCTTGGAGACGGGGCCGGAGTCGACTTCCTTCACGCGGATGACCTCGTCGTAAATTTTTGTATTGAGAACCGCGGGCACGAAGCCGGCGCCGATGCCCTGGAGCTTGTGTGGTCCGGGTGCGCCGCCGGAAAGCACCGGGGAGGAGTCTGGTTCCACCGCGATAATTTTAACGGTCGATTTGCGGGCTTTGAGGACCTCGCCGATGCCGGTGATGGTCCCGCCCGTGCCGACACCCGAGACGAGGATATCCACTTTGCCGTCAGTATCCCGCCAGATTTCCTCGGCAGTTGTTTTGCGGTGAATGGCGGGGTTTGCCTGGTTGGAAAACTGTTGAAGAATTACGCTGTTGGGGATTTTCGCCGCGAGTTCCTCGGCCTTGGCGATGGCTCCCTTCATCCCTTTGGTGCCCTCGGTGAGGATCAAGCGGGCGCCGAGTACTTTGAGAAGCTTACGCCGTTCCATCGTCATGGTTTCCGGCATCGTCAAGATGAGTTTGAGCCCCTTGGCCGCGGCGACGAAAGCGAGCGCAATGCCGGTATTCCCAGAGGTGGGCTCGATGAGCACGGTCTGGGCGTTAATTTTCCCACTGCGGAGGGCGTCATCGATCATCGAAAAGCCGATGCGGTCTTTGATACTTGAGAGTGGGTTGAAGAACTCGAGCTTGAGCAGAATCTCGGCCTGCGCGTGATGTGCCGCGGCGGTGCGATTGAGGCGAACAAGGGGTGTGTTACCGATGGTTTCGGTGATGTCGTTGTATATTTTGGCCATGAGGTGCGCTGGTTGATTTTTACGGAGGGAGAGTTAATTGCAGAAAAGGATGACGGCGTGCCACTTTTTTCCGGAGCCATCGCTCAGAGAGAAGTGCGGAATCTGATTATGGCGGTGGGCTGGTGGCAGGCGCGGGAGAGGGCGGCAAGTTCGCGCGGAGCTATTAGAATTGGCGTTAGGGAATAAAGGTTTCAGGGAAATTTTGCGAAGAAATGCTTTTTAGGGGAGCTTGGTGAGCGTTTTGATAAAGGCCCGCGGGTCGGTGGCTCGGAAGAAAGCGGTGCCGGCGACGAAGGTGTCGGCGCCGGCGGCGCGGCAGGCCGAGGCGGTCTCCAGATCGATCCCGCCGTCGACTTCCAAGCGAAAGGTGAGACCCCGTTGTTGGCGCCAGGCGGCGATTTGTTGAAGTTTTGGAATCACATCGTGGCGAAATTGCTGTCCGCCGAAGCCCGGCTGCACGGTCATCACGAGGATCAGGTCAACGTCTGCGATGAATGGTGCAATGGCGGAGGCAGGGGTTTGTGGATTGAGGACGAGGCCGTTTTGGCAGCCGAGCGAGCGGATTTTGTGGAGAGCGGCTCGGTGATCGTAGGTGGGTTCAATGTGAATACTGATGAGATTTGCGCCCGCTTTCGCGAATGCCTCGATGTAGCGATGGGGCTCGCTGAGCATGAGGTGGGTATCAAAAAAAAGAGTGGAGCCGGTGCGCCGGAGAGCGGCGAGCAGCGCGGGGCCGAACGACAAATTGGGGACAAAGTGACCGTCCATTATATCGAGATGAATCCAAGTGAGGCCAAGTTCGGCAACCTGTTGGGCGGTGCTGGCGAGGTTGGCGTGGTCGCCAGCGAGGATTGAGGGAGCGAGAATCAGCGGGAGGGAAGGCATACGTCGAGAGGGAGCAGCGCCGGGATCGGCGGTGGTTTCGAGAGGTGGCGGCGGGAACTTTTCGAGGGCGTGCGAGCGGGCTCTCGGCCTTGTAATCGGTGAATCGCTGCTGCGTGACGGCGGATGCGCGGCGGGCTCACCAAGGATTGAACACGGCTTGAATTATTTTTTCGGCGAGGGTTTCGGCGAGCAAAGGTAAAGCCTGGAACTCCGCCTGTAATTGACCGCTGTCGGTGAAAACTTCGCGAACCGCGCGCACGGGGTGTTTTTCTAGGATCATTTTGCCACCGCGATTTTCACGGAGGGTACAAGTCGCGGTGAGGCTGACATTGAATTTTCGAGCGAGGCCGGTGTCACCGGAGCGGACGGCGGCGATCTCCCGTTGGTAATCGGTAAGGGTAATCGCAAGGGTGACGTCAGCCTCGTCTGCTGAGCGGGCTAGTGTCATCCGCGCATCGCGGGCGAAGTGTGATCGTAAAACGGCGGCGATGGTGACCGGTGCTTGCGGAAGAAGCGTTCGATTGGTCACCGGTTCGACGTAGAGGGTGCGAAAGGAGATGCGCCCCGCGGATCCTAGTTGGTAGTGAGAACAGCCCGCGGTGATCATGAGGCCGATGATCACCAAAAAAAAGCAGACGGTTGGCGGCACGCGGCTCACAGGGGAGAGCAGAAAAGAGGAGAAGAGGCGGCGGAGTGGTGCGGATCCGCGCCGCGTTGGCAGTGGGCCGGACGAGCCGAGATCAAAAGAAGAAGAAGCGCTTTTTAGGCTTGGGGGCTTCGGCGGTACCTGGGGTCACGGGGGCCGCTTGACCGCTGGCTTTGGCTTCAACTTCAGTTAGGCGGATCTTCGCGCGTTGGGCGATGGCAGATTCGGGATAAGCAGTGATGGCTTCGTTGTAGAAAACGCGGGCGGCTTTAAAATTGGAGCGTTTGTAAAAATAAAAATCACCCATCCGCACTTTGCTTTCAGCGAGCATGGTTTTCATCCCGTCGAGACCTTTTTCGGCGTTGGCGATATTGGTATCACTGGGGAAGAGCAGCATGAAATCTGTAAAGTACGTGATCGATTCCTTAGTCGCGCCTTGGTCGTAGTAGGGACCGTCGACAAGAGAGGCGTGGGTCTGTGCGAGCTTTAGGTAGGCGTCGGGGGCGAGGAGACTCTGGGAGTAGTTGTTAATCATCCGATCGAGCGCATCGATGGCGTTTTCGATATTACCGAGGCGCTGATGGCCGCGGGCGATATTCATGAGAGAGAGGGGGGCGTAATCGCTGTACGGGGCGTTGACCAAGATATTTTCGAAGAATTCGATCGCCTTGTCGCGTTGGCGAAAACCGGGCAGGAGTCCCCAGAGCATGCGTCCACGGGCGCCGTCGAGGAGCGCGCTGGAAATTCGGTATTGCTCGCCAATGATTTCGTTGAAGCGGCCGGTATTGGGATAGCGAGCGATGATTTGTTGGTAGTTCTCGAAGGACTTGGTGTAGTCTTTATTGCCCAAACGGATTCTTGCCGCGCGGTAAAGTGCCTCGGGCGCGTAGATCGAGTTCGGGTATTTTTTAGCGATGGCTTGGTAGGTGCGGATGGCGCTGCGATGGGCCCCGTCTTCCTCGGCTGAGCGTGCCTGATTCATTTTGTCGAGGGCGGTGCGACCTTCTGCGCCGGACAAGCCGGCGAGGGCCCCGCCTTCGACGCGCCAGCCGCTCCCTTTGCTCCAGATAAGATCAGCCCGAGCGGTCGCTGTGACCAGGCACAGGATCGATAGACAGCGTGTAAAAAGAGCAGTTAGGCGCATGGTAACGGAAAGCATTCGAGAAAAGGTTTACCAGCGAATCAGGGCGCTTCCGTAGGTCAAGCCTGCCCCGAATGCGACGAGCAGCGTCACGTCACCGGTTTTGATGCGGCCCGACCGGCGAGCTTCGTCGAGGGCGATGGGGATAGAAGCCGCCGAAGTATTACCGTAGCGGTCGACGTTCACGACGAAACGATCCATGGGTAACTCGAGGTATTCGGAGATCGCCTCAATGATGCGCAGATTGGCCTGATGGGGAATCACAAGGGAAATCTGATCCGGCCGGATGTGGCATTGTTCCAAGATATCTCGGGCGGCTTCATCCATGGCGCGAACCGCGAGTTTGAAGACTTCTTTGCCCTTCATTCGGATGCAGTGATCGCGAGCGGCAATCGACTCCGCGGTGGTGGGTGAGCGACTGCCGCCATGAGAGATGTAGAGCAAGTCAGTGCCTTCGCCAAACGCACCTAAGCGGGTACCGAGGAGGCCTCGGCCGACTTCGTCGACTTTGCCAACAATGGCGGCACCGGCACCATCGCCAAAGAGTACGCAGGTCGTGCGGTCCTGCCAATCGATGACTGATGACAGTTTTTCGACGCCAATGACCAGGGCTTTTTGGTAGCGCCCCGAGGTGAGCATCGCGCAGGCGGTGTCGAGCGCATAGACAAACCCGGAGCAAGCGGCGTTAAGATCAAAGCAGGCTGTGCGGGTGTTGAGGCCGAGCTTGTGCTGAATGAAGCAAGCGCAGGCCGGCATCGGCATATCCGGGGTGCACGTCGCGACGATGAGAAGATCGATGTCGGCGGGTTGTAAACCGGCCTCGGCGAGGGCGCGCTGAGCGGCGATTACGCCCATGTCGGAAGCGTTTTCATCGGTGGCGGCTAAGCGCCGCTCGCTGATGCCTGTTCGACTCCGAATCCATTCGTCGGAGGTTTCCACCATGCGGGCCAGCTCGGCGTTGCCCAAGACGCGCTCAGGGGCGTAGGAGCCGGTGCCAAGGATAACGGTGGAGCAGGTGGACATTACTGAGGCAAGAGGAGAGGGCGAAGTCAGGGGAGGAGCGGGTGAGCGTCAAATCGAGGCCGTCTGCGCGATCCGTTCATTGGCGGACGAGATATCGGCCACGATCTGTTGGTTCATATCGGCTTTGACGATGGCGTTGGCTGCGAAAATTGCGCTCTTGATGGCATGGCGGTTGGAGGAGCCGTGGGCCTTGAGGATATTACCGTTTAAGCCAAGGAGCGGAGCGCCGCCATAGCGCTCCGGGTTGATCCGCTCTCTCAGGGAGTTGAACGCGCCTTTCGAGAGGAGGGCGCCAGCGGCTCGGAGCGGGTTGGCGCGGAGTTCCTCCTTCAGCATACTGGAGAAAAATTTCACCAACGATTCCCAGCTCTTCAGCATAATGTTGCCGACAAAACCGTCGCAAACCACCACGTCGACTCGGTTAGCGAAGACCTGAAAACCTTCAATGGGGCCCACGTAGTTGATGAGATCGCCGGTGCGTTTCAGGAGGTCGTGGGTTTCGGAGACGAGAGTGTTGCCCTTGCCCTCTTCGGTACCGATGGTGATAAGGCCGACGCGCGGTTTTTTGACGCCGAGCATCACTCGGCAAAAATGGGTGCCGAGGATTGCATTATGCAAGAGGTGCTCAGGTTTGGCTTCAGGGTTGGCGCCAGCATCGATTAAAACGAAGTGGCCCCCTTCGCGCGGGCAGATCGCCGCCAGCGCGGGGCGGGCAATCCCCTCCATCGGCCGAAGCCGCAAGGTGCCGCCTGCCATGAGTGCCCCCGTGTTGCCGCAGCTGACCACGACACTCGCTTGGTGGTTTTTAACGAGCTCGATGGCACGAATCATCGAGGAGTCTTTTTTCCGCTTTAAGGCGTTAAGCGGTTTATCCTCCATGGTGATAACCTCCGAGGCATGAAAGATTGATAACCGCGCGTCTCCCGACAAATGAGCGTCTGCCACCATCGGCCCTAAAATGGCCTCGTCACCAACCAACGTGATTGCGTTGAGGTCGGCTTGTTGCCTGAGCGCCAAACTGACGGCGGCGACGACCTCAAAGGGGCCTAAGTCGCCCCCCATGGCGTCCACTGCAATTCTGGACGTCGGCGCGGAATGGTTGACCATCTCGGGGATGGCGGTGTAAGCTGGCCGCTCTCGAAGGGGTTTAGACCTCGACGGTAAGTACTTGGCGACCGCGGTACATGCCATTCTTGGGGTTCACCCGATGGGGGCGAAACGCACTACCGTCGGTCGGGTCCTTGGCGAATTCGGGAGCTTTGAAGGCGTTGGCGGCGCGGCGGTTGGCGCTACGGCGTTTGGATTGTTTGCGTTTCGGATTGGCCATGGGAGGGAGTCTTTTGGATGTTGGGCGCGTCGGTTAAAACGCTCGATAAAAAAAAATAAGGGGCGAGGTTAAAGAGTCGAGCTGGAATGCGTCAAGCGTCATCCTCGTGGAATCCAGTCAGACCTAGAGACATCCTGACCCAGGCAAATCCGATTCAAACCCAAAGACCAAGATGATCGAACTGCGTGTACTTGGAAGCGAGCAGCTGGCTGGTGGGGCGTTAAAATAGGGGTTGGGATCAATCGAGGCATCAGCAAATGAGGAACCTGGTTAAAGCGGGGCAACAGGCAACGTGATGCTCTGACGGATCTTCCCCTGTTTCGGATAATTAAATTAGATGATTACGAGTGAAAACTTAGCGGTTATGTGTTGTCACTAAATCATGATAAATAGCCTTGCGCCCGGCGGCGCGGGCCCCAGCGTCGGGGCATGTTCATCAAGCGCA